>NZ_JBSFFY010000072.1:0-30309 GCF_053596315.1 Streptomyces sp. NPDC001732 | reverse complement strand
ACCCCCGAGGACTTCACCAACATCGCCGGACTCGGCGTCCAGGGCATCGTCGAGGGCCACGCCGTACTCGTCGGCCGCGAACAACTGCTCGCCGAGTGGGAGATCCACCTGCCGGTGGAGCTGGCCCGCCGGAAGGCCGCTGCGGAGGCCGCGGGCCGGACGGCCATCGCGGTCGCCTGGGACGGCGAGGCGCGTGCGGTCCTGGAGGTGGCCGACGCGGTGAAGGACACCAGCGCGGAGGCCATCGCCCGGCTGCGGGCCCTCGGCCTCACCCCGATCCTGCTCACCGGCGACAACCGGGCGGTGGCCGAGGCGGTCGCGGCCGAGGTCGGCATCGACGAGGTGTACGCGGAGGTCATGCCGGAGGACAAGGTCGACGTCGTCAAGCGCCTCCAGGCCGAGGGCCGTTCGGTCGCCATGGTCGGCGACGGCGTCAACGACGCCGCCGCGCTCGCCCAGGCCGACCTGGGCCTGGCGATGGGCACCGGCACGGACGCCGCGATCGAGGCCGGTGACCTGACACTGGTGCGCGGGGACCTGCGGGCCGCCGCGGACGCCATCCGGCTGTCGCGAAAGACCCTGGGCACCATCCGTACGAACCTGTTCTGGGCCTTCGCCTACAACGTGGGCGCCCTGCCGCTCGCCGCGGCCGGGCTCCTCAACCCGATGATCGCGGGCGCCGCGATGGCCTTCTCGTCGGTCTTCGTGGTCGGCAACTCGCTGCGGCTGCGGGGCTTCCGGGCCGCCTCGTAAACGGCCCCACGGCCCCACAACCGCACGACCACACAACCGCACAACCGCGACGCGACCTGCCGGGAGCCCAATGGGCCTCCCCGCAGGTCGCGTTGTCGGTGCCTGCGCTCGTTGTGGGCGTCGGCGCTCATTGTCAGTGGCGGTACTTAGGGTCGCCGATATGACGAGCTGGATGCACGATTCTTTTCCCGGCCACGAGGTGAACATCGTCTTCGCCCGCGGTCTGCCGCTCGACGCACTCGTCGCGGGCCTGCGCGAGCTGCGGCGCGAGCCGCTCGCCCACGGCGAGGCGGGCGGCTGGGCCTGGGCGGTGCACGACATGGTCAACGACGAGATCGAGGACTACGACGGCGTCGACTACCGGCGGATCTGCCCGCAGGACGCGGAGCTCGTGGTGTTCGAGACCGAACCGTGCAGCGCGAAGGCGCACGGGCCCAACTTCGACTACTTCCGCGACGGCCGCCTGACCCTCGGCTTCAGTTTCGAGGACATCGGGCAGCGGGTCGGCGAGAACCCCGACCACCTGTCCGCCGCTCTCCTCGCCGCCGGGCTCATAGGCCCCGCCGCACAGTGCGGGGCCGCGGACACGGACGAGGGCCACGACTGCTTCGACCACCACTACGACGACGAGGACCGGCTCGTGCGGACGATCGCCGACTTCTTCGCCCTCCCCTCGCCCCCGCTCGCCCGGAAGGTGGTGCGGGAGGCGGTCGCCCCGATCGCCCCCAACACCTTCGTCACCTACGCCAGGGGCCTGGACCCGTCCACGCTGGCCGACGTCTTCGCCGAGGCGGGGCACCCCGCCCGCACGAAGGGCGGATCGGCCGGCTGGTCCTGGGTGACGCACGGCACGGACGCCCTGCCGGGGCGGGGAGCGGCAGTGGCGGACCTGGCACGCGACATCACCGGCTTCCGCTACGAGGAGCGCTTCGGCGGTCCCGGCCGGGTGGAGACGGTGTTCCTGGCCACCACGCCCGCGTGCGAGTGCCCGCACGGGCAGAACTACATGGTTCCGCACTGCCCCGAGCACCCCTTCCAGTTCCTGTACTGCCGGGGCGGGTTCGAGCGGTCGTACTTCAACGTCGGCCAGCGCCGCGAGGCGCAGCGCAGTGGCGATCTGCTGGTGCGGGAGCTGCTGGACGCCGGGATAGTCGGCCGGGAGACCCCGGCGTACGACATCGACCCCGGCTTCAACGTCGACGGTGCCGTGACGATGCGGATCATCAAGGACCACTTCGGGCTGCCCACCCCGTCGTGACGGCCACGCCCTTCCGATCCGGCGGAAGGGCGTGTGGCCCTGTGGCCCCGCGGCCCGGTGGCCCCGTGCCCTGGTGACTCCGTGCCCCTGTGGTCCGGTGACCCCGTGGCCCTATGGTCGTGCCATGGCCGACACCGACAGCTCGCGCACCCACGACCCCTCCGGGGCGGACGGTACTCCTGGGGCGACTTCCGGGGCGGACGGTACCGACGATCTGCTCCGCGCCCGCTGGCAGGAGACCCTGGTCCGTGCCCGGGACGGCGCCCCCGGGCCCGATCCCGCACCGTACGCCGACAATCTGCTGGCGCGCTGGGCCGAGCCGCAGCGGCGGTACCACACCACCGCGCACCTGGTCGCGGTGCTCGACCGCGTCGACACGCTCGCCGGACACGCGGCCGACCCGGACGCCGTGCGCCTCGCCGCCTGGTTCCACGACGCGGTGTACCGGCCCGACCGGTCCGAGAACGAGGAGCGCAGCGCCGCGCTCGCCGAACGCGCGCTTCCCGAGGCCGGGGTGCCCGACGGGGTCACGGACGAGGTGGCCCGCCTCGTACGGCTCACCGTCACCCACGACCCGGCGGCCGGTGACACCAACGGCGAGGTGCTGTGCGACGCGGACCTGGCGATTCTGGCGGCGGACCCGCAGCACTACGCGGCATACGCGGCGCAGGTGCGCGAGGAGTACGGCTTCGTGCCCGACGACGCGTTCCGGGAAGGCCGGGCGACGGTGCTGCGCCAACTGCTCGGGCTGCCCCGGCTGTTCCGTACCCCGTACGGGGCGGACCGGTGGGAGCAGCGGGCCCGGCACAACCTGCTGACCGAGCTGGAGCTGCTCAGCCGCTGACACCCCCGCCGGGAGGAAGCAGCGGGAAGCGCAGGGAGGGAACGGCGGCGTCACGTCGCGGACACGTAGTGGAAACGTCGGGAATGCGGCGGCATGTGATCGCTGTTGGCAGCTGTCATGCCCGACTCTGCCGTTATCCGTTCCCGTATGCCTCTCGCCGTGTACATCTTGGGACTCTCGGTCTTCGCCCTGGGGACCAGTGAATTCATGCTCTCCGGGCTGTTGCCGCCCATCGCCGACGACATGAACGTGTCGATCCCCCGTGCCGGTCTCCTCATATCCGCCTTCGCGATCGGCATGGTGGTCGGCGCCCCGCTGCTCGCCGTGGCCACGCTCCGGCTGCCGCGCCGCACCACTCTGATCGCCCTGATCTCCGTCTTCGGTCTCGGCCAGGTCGCGGGCGCGCTCGCCCCGACGTACGAGGTGCTCTTCGTGTCCCGGGTGGTGAGCGCGTTCGCGTGTGCCGGGTTCTGGGCGGTGGGGGCGGCGGTCGCCATCGCGATGGTGCCGGTGAACTCGCGGGCCCGTGCCATGGCCGTGATGATCGGCGGGCTGTCGATCGCCAATGTGCTGGGGGTGCCCCTGGGGGCGTTCCTCGGTGAGAACTTCGGCTGGCGGTCGGCGTTCTGGGCCGTGGGCGCGGCGTCCGCCGTGGCCCTGGTCGGGGTGGCGACCCTGATCCCGCGCATTCCGTTGCCGGAGCGGCAGCCCCGGCTCAAGCAGGAGATGGGCATCTACCGGGACCGGCAGGTGTGGCTGGCGATCGTGATCACGGCACTCGCCGCGGGCGGTGTCTTCTGCGCGTTCAGCTATCTGGCGCCGCTGCTGACCGATGTCGCCGGGCTGGACTCGGGCTGGGTGCCGACGGTGCTCGCGCTGTTCGGGATCGGGGCGCTGATCGGTACGACGATCGGCGGCCGGGTCGCGGACGCGCATCTCTTCGGAGTGCTGATGAGCGGTGTCACGGCCTCGACGGTCCTGCTGGTCGCGCTGGCACTGTTCGCGTCGAACCCGGTCGCCGCGGTCGGGCTCTCGTTCCTGCTGGGCCTGTCCTCGTTCTTCACGGCCCCGGCGCTGAACGCCCGGATGTTCAACGTCGCGGGCGCCGCCCCGACGCTGGCCGGCGCGACGGCGACCGCCGCGTTCAACCTCGGCAACACGGGCGGCCCCTGGCTGGGCGGCACGGTGATCGACGCGGACTTCGGTTTCGCGGCGACCGCGTGGGCCGGTGCGGCGATGACGGTACTGGCGCTGGTGGCCGTGGTGTTCTCGCTGCGGCTGCAGGGCGGCGGCCGGTCGCGCCGGGTGGCGGGGGCGCCCGCCGCGGTGTCGTCGGGCACGCCGTCGGACGCGCCGGTGGGCATGTCGCCGGGTGCCTCGGTGGGCACGTCGTCGGGCACCCGGGCGGTGGCTTCGTCGGACTCGCCGGTGGAGGCGGGCGCGGACACGGGCCCCTCGACCGCCTGACCCCGCCGGGCGGACACCGGTACCGCCCACCGACCCCGGTCCCGTGCCCGGCCCCGCCGCCGGACTCGGCCCCGACCCCGGCCCCCGGACAGCCGTCAGGCTCCGGGGGCCGGGCGTCCTTTGGGGCGCCGCAGTCCCGCTTCCGTGATCCGGCGGACGAGTTCCTTCGGGCCGATCTCCTTCGCCCCGGCCCGTACCGCGTCCTCGTACCGCTCCTCCGGGATGTCGTAGTGGTCCCGCTCGAACGCGCGCGGCGGGCAGCCGATGGACGCGGCGAAGGCGTGCAGTTCCTCGAAGGACACGTCGCTGACCAGGTGCGACCACAGCCGCCCGTGCCCCGGCCACTGGGGCGGATCGATATAGACCGTCACTCGCGCCGTATCCCGCCGAGCGAGCCGACCGGCGCCACGGCCACGGCCGCCTTGGTGCACACCCAGTGCGGGTCCGGGCCCAGCTCCGGTTCGACGTCGAGGGCGTGCGGGTCGCCCGCGTCGCAGACCGGGCAGAGCGGCCACCGCCCGTACCGTTCGAGCAGCGCGTCCTGCACGTCCTGGGCGACGAGCCCGACCACGAACTCGGCCCCGTCGGGCCACTGTTCGACCCACCAGCGGCGGTGGGTCACCGCATCCTCGACCAACGAGACGATCCCGGCCTCGGCGACGTCACCTGCGGCGAGATCGGCCATGACCAGCGCGCGGGCCGTGTGCAACGCCTGTTCCAGGGGGTTCATCTCCATGGCCCCATTGTCACTCCGCCCGCCGAAAGGCCCCACGCCCCCACCCCCGCCGTTTCCGCGCTGTCCGAAGCGCCGCCCATGCACCACCGATGCACCCATGCACCACCCCTGCGCCGGCCGCACCACCGATGCGCCGCCGCAGCGTCACCGGAATGTGTGCGTCCCCGGAGGCAGGCTCGAAAGAGGGCTTGACGGGCAACCTGCTTGAAAATATCTTTCAAATGTGACCAACGACTTGAAGGAAAGTTTCAGCGCCGATTCCCCGCCCGCCCCGGCGGCCCTCGCGGCCAAGGTGCGTACGCTCGCGCCGTCCATGACCCGCTCCATGCAGCGCGTCGCCGAGGCCGTCGCCGGTGATCCCGCGGGCTGCGCCGCCCTCACGGTCACCGGTCTCGCCGAGCTCACCGGCACCAGCGAGGCGACCGTGGTCCGCACGGCCCGTCTCCTCGGCTATCCCGGCTACCGCGATCTGCGCCTGGCCCTCGCCGGGCTCGCCGCGCACCAGCAGTCGGGCCGCGCCCCTTCCGTCACGGCGGACATAGCGGTCGACGACCCGATCGCCGACGTGGTCGCCAAGCTGGCCTACGACGAGCAGCAGACCCTCGCCGACACGGCCGCCGGGCTCGACACCGTCCAACTCGGTGCCGCCGTGGCCGCCGCCGCCACCGCCCGGCGGATCGACATCTACGGTGTGGGGGCCTCCTCCCTCGTCGGCCAGGACCTCGCGCAGAAGCTGGCCCGCATCGGGCTGATCGTGCACGCCCACACGGACCCGCACCTGGCGGTGACCAACGCCGTGCAGCTCCGCTCCGGCGACGTGGCCATCGCGATCACGCACTCCGGCTCCACGGGCGACGTCATCGAGCCGCTGCGGGTCGCCTTCGACCACGGTGCGACGACGGTCGCGATCACCGGCCGCCCCGACGGCCCGGTCACGCAGTACGCCGACCACGTGCTGACCACGTCCACCGCCCGGGAGAGCGAGCTGCGCCCCGCCGCCATGTCGAGCCGTACGAGCCAACTCCTCGTCGTCGACTGCCTGTTCATAGGCGTGGCACAGCGTACGTACGAAACGGCCGCCCCGGCCCTCTCCGCCTCCTACGAGGCCCTGGCCCACCGCCACACGCCCCGCCCCCGCTGACCCGCCCCGCACCCCGAACGCGGACCCGAACGCGGACCCGTTCGCCCCGAACCCCCCATCCGCAGCACCGCACGAGCCGAGACCGAAAAGGCAGAGTCACCCTCCATGACCTCCATCGCCGACCTCACCCCCGACGACCACGGGGACCTGCGCGCCCAGCTCGAAACGCTCACCACCGAGGCGTTCCGGCCCGAGCTCGCCGAGATCGACCGTCTGAGCACCCTTGAGACAGCCCGCATCATGAACGGCGAGGACCGGTCCGTGCCGGACGCCGTCGGTGCCCGGCTGCCCGAGATAGCAGCCGCGATCGACGGCATCGCGGAGCGCATGGCGCGCGGCGGGCGCCTGATCTACGCGGGCGCGGGCACCGCGGGCCGGCTCGGCGTGCTGGACGCCAGCGAGTGCCCGCCCACCTTCAACACCGACCCCTCCCAGGTCGTCGGCCTGATCGCGGGCGGCCCGACCGCCATGGTCACGGCCGTCGAAGGCGCCGAGGACAGCAAGGAACTGGCCGCCGCCGACCTCGACGCCCTGAAGCTCACCGCCGACGACACCGTGGTCGGCATCTCCGCCTCCGGCCGCACGCCGTACGCGATCGGTGCCGTCGAGCACGCCCGCCGCAAGGGCGCCCTGACCCTCGGGCTGGCCTGCAACGCGAATTCCGCGCTGGGCGCCGCGGCCGAGCACGGCATCGAGGTCGTCGTCGGCCCGGAGCTGCTCACCGGCTCCACCCGGCTCAAGGCGGGCACGGCCCAGAAGCTCGTCCTCAACATGATCTCGACGATCACGATGATCAGGCTCGGCAAGACCTACGGGAACCTGATGGTCGACGTCCGCGCCTCCAACGAGAAGCTGCGCGCCCGGTCCCGCCGGATCGTCGCGCTCGCCACCGGGGCGTCCGACGAGGAGATCGAGGCCGCGCTCGCCGCGACCGACGGCGAGGTGAAGAACGCCATCCTCACCATCCTCGGCCAGGTCGACGGCCCCACCGCCGCCGCGCTGCTGGCCTCTTCCGACGGCCACCTCCGCACCGCCCTCGCCGCCGCCCCCCGCACCACCTGACCCACCGGCTCCACCTCGCACCTCCCCCCACAGCAAGGCCCACGCGCCATGGCAACACAGGACAAGAACCGCGCCGCCGCCGCCGCGATCCTCCCCCTCGTCGGCGGCGCCGCGAACGTCAGCTCCATCGCCCACTGCATGACCCGGCTCCGGCTGGGTCTGCGCGACCGCTCGCTCGTCGACGACGAGGCCCTGAAGGCGGTACCCGCCGTCATGGGGGTGGTCGAGGGCGACACGTACCAGATCGTCCTCGGCCCGGGTACCGTCGCCCGGGTCACGCCGGAGTTCGAGCGGCTGGTGGCGGAGGCCGGGGCGACCGCCCCCGGCCCCACCGCCCCCGAACCCACCGCCTCGGCCGGCACCCCCGAGACCGCCCCCTCCGCTTCCGCATCCGCCTCCACCTCCGCTTCCGCTTCCGCGGAGGAGCTGGCCGCCCAGGGCGCCGCGATGAGGGCGGCGCGGAAGGCGAAGAACGCCACCCCGTTCAAGCTGTTCCTGCGCAGGATCGCGAACATCTTCGTCCCGCTGATCCCGGCGCTCATCGGCTGCGGCATCATCGCCGGACTCAACGGCCTGCTGGTGAACCTGGGTTGGCTGACCTCGCTCACCCCCGCCCTGGCCGCGACGGCGTCCGGCTTCATGGCGTTGATCGCCGTGTTCGTCGGCTTCAACACGGCGAAGGAGTTCGGCGGAACACCGATCCTGGGCGGTGCGGTCGCCGCGATCATCGTCTTCCCGGGCGTCGCCGGCATCGAGGCGTTCGGCCAGAAGCTCTCCCCCGGCCAGGGCGGTGTGCTCGGCGCACTCGGCGCGGCGGTGCTCGCGGTGTACGTGGAGAAGTGGTGCCGCCGCTGGGTGCCCGAGGCGCTGGACGTACTGGTCACCCCGACACTCACGGTCCTGGTCTCCGGCCTGGTGACGATCTTCGGCCTGATGTACGTGGCCGGGGAGGTCTCCACCGCCATCGGCACGTTCGCCGACTGGCTGCTCTCCCACGGCGGCGCGGGCGCGGGCTTCGTGCTCGGCGGCCTCTTCCTGCCCCTGGTGATGCTGGGCCTGCACCAGGCGCTCATCCCGATCCACACCACCCTGATCGAGCAGCAGGGCTACACCGCTCTGCTCCCGATCCTCGCCATGGCGGGCGCCGGCCAGGTCGGCGCGGCGGTCGCGGTCCACTTCCGTCTCCCCCGCAACGGCTCGATCCGCCGCACCATCAAGTCCGCCCTCCCCGCGGGTCTGCTGGGCGTGGGCGAGCCCCTGATCTACGGCGTCAGCCTCCCGCTCGGCCGCCCGTTCATCACGGCGTGCGTGGGCGGTGCGTTCGGCGGCGGCTTCATCGGCCTGTTCAACCAGCTGGGCGACAAGGTCGGCTCCACCGCCATCGGCCCGTCCGGCTGGGCCCTGTTCCCCCTCCTCGACGGCAACCACGGCCTCGGCCCCACGGTCGCGATCTACGCGGGCGGCCTGCTGATCGGCTACCTCACCGGGTTCCTCGCCACGTACTTCTTCGGCTTCGGCAAGGACCTGCTGGCGGAGTTCAACGTCTCCCGGGAACCCGCCCACACCCCGGTCACAGCAACGGGCACCCCCGCGAAGGAACCGGCCGGGGTCTGACCTCCGGCCCACAAGGCGCGCATGGATGAGGGGTGGTACCCGGGCCCGGATACCACCCCTCATCCACCCTCATCCCTGCGTGCCCGCCCGCTCAGACCGGGAACTCCTCCGTGAGGATCGTCGTGCCGAACGGCCCCGGGTCGGAGCGCTTGTACGTCCTGTCCTCGTTCGGCTCCGTGAACAAAGTGGCCGTCGCCCCACGCGTGTCGAACCGGTCGATCAGCAGATACATCGGCACACCCGCACGCGCGCAGGCGCGGCACTTCTTCGTCCGGTCGTCCCGGGCGTTGCCCTTCGAGGTGGTCTCGACGACGAGCAGCGCTTCCGACGCATCCATCGGATCGCCGGCCTCCGGATCGGCACCGTCGACGAGCTCCGAGGGCATGACCACCAGATCCGGCACGTAGAGCCCGTCGAGCGGGGCCACATGGATACCGAGGGCCTGGTAGATCTCCAGTTCCTCGGGCAGGTCCCGGTAGAGCCTGCGCTGCACTTCGGCGGCAATGCCGCTGCGATGCGCATGCGGCGGAGGCACCAGGTCGATCCGCCCTTCGTCGATCTCGGCGCGCCACCCCTCGGGCACGTCCAGTTCACGCCATGCCTGCAGCAGGTGGTCCCACGGGGGCCTTCAGAGGCCGGGGGGTTCTCGACCACCGCCGTCATGGCAATCGCCCCTCCCGGTTGACCTCCCTCACGCGGGCCCGCAGCACCTCTCCCAGCGGCGCCGCGCGCACCGACTCCGGTGGGCAGTCCCACTCGGGCCCACCGCCCGGCGCCCGCAACTGCACGTACGGACCGACGCGTCCCATCACGCGCCCCACCCTGCCGTCCCGGGTGTCCACCGCGAACGAGCCCAGCTCCGGCGCATCCCCCTCGAATCCCTCACCTTTCATGGCCGGCCATCCCTTGCGCCTCCAGCACCACGCTCAGCCGCAACGCCGTGTCGAGATTGCACCGCCCGAGGTCCACCAACGGCGACTCCGGCTCGGCCCCCGCGCACGTCACCGGGTCGATCCGCAGCGAGGGCAGCGTGATCCCGACCCCCGAGAAACTCTCCTTCAGTCGCGCCACCGCCTCCTCCGCCGCCCGCACTCTGCTCTCCGTCGCCTTGCGTCGTTCGGTCATCGTCATGATCCATCCCTTTCCACGCTGAGTAATGGGAATGCATACCCAGCGTGTCCAACGCGGCGTTAGCCTGGAAGAGGCGCAGACCCAACAACCGCACGTGTGTCACAGGGAGTTGTCATGCCGGGGCCCAAAAACTCGATCCCTCCTCCTCGCCACGTGCCCTGCTCGGCGCCGAACTCCGTCACCGCAGGGAGAAGGCGGGCCTCTCGATGGACGGCGGCCTGAAGCTGATGTCGTTCTCGGACGCACCTCCGCTCGTCTGTCTTGACGGCCTCGGATCGGGGCAACTGCTGGACGAACCGGGCCCCGTCGCCCAGTACGAACCGACTTACGACCTACTCGTGGCCGGCGCATTGTCACCGGAAGCGTCTCTGGCCATGATCGAGTCGGCAGCGGAGGATTACGCCCATGAAGCTCAGCAGTCCTGACTACGACCTGTCCGCTGCGACTTGGCACAAGTCCTCCCACAGCGGAGGCAGTGGCGGGGACTGCCTCGAAGTCGCGACCTGGCGCAAGTCCACGTACAGCGGAGGCGACGGCGGCAACTGTCTCGAAGTCGCCGACGGCCACCCCGGCATCGTCCCGGTGCGCGACTCCAAGATGACCGAGGGGCCGACACTGGTGTTCCGGGCCGCTGCCTGGACCTCGTTCGTCGCCGACCTCAAGGACGTCTAGTGCTGTGACCGGGATGGTTCACCGTGGTCGGAAGGCGGCTCGTGGGTCGAGCGCACGCGAAACGGCTGGTATTACTGGGGCATGCAGGAAGAGACCGCACGCTCCGCGATCGACACGTTCATCTCCGCGTTCAACGCTTCGGACGACAGCTATGTGACTGCCCTGCTCTCCCAGGCCCTGACCTCAGACGTGGTCTTCTGGGGGCCGTTGGGTCGCAGCGAAGGAATCGCGGCGGTCGAGCAGTTCGTGCTGGACATCCGACGCCACCCGGCGGGGACCGGCACGATGGTGCGCTGCTCGGCGGTGGACATGCCTGGCGAATGGGCCCGGTACCAGTGGGTCTTCACCACGCCTGATGGAGGCCCCCGCCTGGCGGGAACGGATGTCGTCCATCTGCGACGGAGCCTCATCGACCAGGTCATCGTCTTCGCGGGGGAGATCGAGCCGTCCGCCTCCTGAGTCGTCCTTCTGTCGCTGTCCTTCTCGTCAACTACTCGGCCGTGAAAGACCGAGTAGTTGACGTCTTGGTGCGCTGGAAGGTGATGCCGCGGCGCCGGAGCAGGCACCCGGTTTCCGCCGGCCGAGGCCGGCAGCATCATCGCGCGCCGGTGGCGCACCGAACTCGTGCTGCCCCGGCGCACGATCTGCTGCAGCTTCTGCCCCTCCTGGTCGGTCGGCCTGCGTACACGGACAGGCTCAGCCACCGCGCCTCCAGCGCCCGGATCGGACGTCACCGCACATCCAACCGTCACGACCACCAACCCGGTGAACCTTCCCGGTCAGAGCACTGGCTCAGTGGCCCCCGCCGGTCGACGCGGCGGGGGCAGGGCCGGGTCCGTCAGGCGCGTGTGTTGACGCTGACCGGCCAGGAGCCCGTCGGAGGCTTCCAGCCCTGGATCGTGGCCGGCAGGCTCACGCGGGTGTTGCAGTCGACGACCGAGAAGTGCAGGTGGGGGGCGGTCGCCGCACCCGTGCCGCCCGACCAGCCGATGATGCGGCCCTGCGGAACCCAGTCGCCCCGGTTGTAGATCGCCCTGTTGAGGTGGATGTACTGGGTGCACTGGCCGTTCGGGTGACGGATGATCACCTCGATGCCGTTCTGCCAGTACTGCGACCAGTCCGAGACCAGGACCGTGCCGCCCTGCGCGGCGGAGACCTCGTAGTTCGCCGGGAGCCCGAAGTCCCAGGCGTGCTCGTTGTACGGGCCGACGTGCGAGTACGTGCCCTCGGGGCCCTGGGTGACCATGTACGACTCGCCCGCCGGGTAGGGGAGTTCGTAGTAGTAGTCGACGGCGGCGGCGGACGGGGCACCCATCAGTCCGAGCCCCGCAACGGCCAGTACCGCACTCGCCAACGCTGTGATCCGGCCGAGAATTCTCTTCTTGTTGCGCACCGCGCACCTCCCGTTGTATGCGTCCGATCCGGACCCGAGCACGGTCGCGGCAACTCCACACCTCCACAAGGTGGTTGGCAAAAAGCTGCCTGACGGACAACCGGTCGAGTGACGGACGGGTGACGCTCGGATGACAACCGGGGCGGAGTGTGACAACGACAACGGCGTAGCAGTCATCGAGCAGCCGATTGCTCCGCATGATCGCTGCCCACTCGATCGAGTGGACGTTTCAGCCCGTATATGCGGTTCGGGCGGGAAACCTCCTCGCCGAACGCGATCATTCGGCCGTGATTCCAACATTCCGGACGGCACACCGTCCCAAGTCACTGCTTCCGGCCGGACTCGGCGCACTCGCCGCGCTGTCCCTGCTCGCGGCTCTTCCGGCCGCCGCCGCCCCCGCGAAGGAGCCTGCGCCGCGGCCCGCGGCGCAGGCCGCGCACCGCCCGGTGACCCCGGCCGAACGCCGGACCTCCGCGTACCTCGACTCCCTCCGGGACAGGCCGGAGCGGCTGAAGGAGTTCTTCAAGGCCCTGCCCAAGGGAGGTGACCTGCACAACCACCTGTCGGGCGCCGTCACGACGGAGTACCTGATCAAGCTCGCGGCCGAGCAGGGGCTGTGCATCGACGCGTCGATGAAGGCCGTCGCCCCGCCGTGCGGACCCGGCAAGCGGCCCGCCTCGGACGCCCTGACCAATGCCGCGTTCCGGCAGCAGGTCATCCGGGCCTGGTCCATGCAGGACTTCCCGCCGGGCGAGTCCGGGCACGACCACTTCTTCGACACGTTCGACAAGTTCGGCATGGCGACCTGGTACGCCCGCGGCAAGATGCTCGCGAACGTCGCCGACACCGTCGTCAAGAACAACCAGTTCTACCTGGAAACGATGGTCTCGCCCGCCTCGGACAGCGCCAAGGCACTGGCCGACCAGGTGGGTTACGACGCCGACCTGGCGGCCTTCCTCCGCAAGCTCGTGGCCGGCGGGAAGCTCGACCGGGTGGTGGACGAGGCGATCCAGGAGGCCGACGACTCGGACGCGCAGTTCCGGGAGACCGCGCACTGCGACACCCCCCGCCCCGCCCCGGGCTGCCGCCTGCCCGTCAGGTGGATCTCCCAGGTGTCCCGGGGCAGCTCCCCGGCCCGGGTGTTCACGCAGATGGCGGTCGGCATGCGGCTGGCCGAGCGCGACCCGCGTTTCGTCGCGGTCAACCTCGTCCAGCCCGAGGACTGGCAGAGCTCGCTGGACAACTACAGCCTCCAGATGCGGATGCTGAAGTACCTGCGCACCCAGTACCCGGACACCCACCTCACCCTGCACGCCGGTGAGCTGGCGCCCGGTCTCGTCAAGCCGAAGGACCTGACCTTCCACATCCGGGAGGCCGTCCTCGTCGCCGGGGCGGAACGCATCGGGCACGGTGTGGACCTGGTCCACGAGGACGACTGGCGGCAGCTCGCGCGGACGATGGCGCGGCGCGGGGTCGCGGTCGAGGTGCCGTTCACCAGCAACAAGCAGATCCTCGGCATCGCGGGCGCCGACCACCCGTTCAACGCCTACCGCAGCTACGGCGTCCCGGTGGTCCTGTCCACCGACGACCCGGGGGTCTCGCGGATCGACATCAGCCACGAGTACCAGTACGCGGCCCGTACGTACGGCCTGAGCTACACCGAGCTGAAGGACCTGGCGCGCGCCGCCCTGGAGTACGCGTTCCACGACGGCCGCAGCCTGTGGACCGCGGGCAGCGCCCGGTCCGACTACCGCCCGGTCCCCGTCTGCCAGGGCAGCCGCCCGGGTGACGACCGCCCGAGCCTGCGCTGCGCCCACTACCTGGCGGAGAACCCGAAGGCGGCGGCCGAATGGCGCCAGGAGGTGGCCTTCGCCTCCTTCGAGCGCGACCACCGCTGAACCGGGACGGAAACGGCCACCGGGCGGAAGCGTCCACCGTTCACGGGGCGGCACGGCACGACGCCGGGCCGCCCCTTCCTGTTCCCCTGTTCCCCTGTTCTTCTACTGTCCCGCCGCCCGCTACGCCGTACCGCCCGCGCCCCCGGCCTCGGGCGCGGGCGCGGACCAGAGGTGGTCGAGCGTGCCGAGCACGAGCCGGCAGACGTCGTCCGGGTCGGCTCCGGCGAGCGGCTCGTGGGCGACGACCGTCCGCATCAGGCCTATGCCGAGCAGCCAGGCCATGGCGAGATCCGCGCGCAGGGCGCCGTCCTCCGTACCGGACAGCCCGGCCAGCGCGCTCCGGTACTCCTCGCCCAGCTCCCGCAGGGTTCCGGACGCCTCGTCGCCCCGGCCCATGGAGCGCAGGTAGACCTCCAGGGAACGGTCCTCCGTCCCGCCCGCGCTGCGGGTCAGCATCGAGCGCAGGGCCGTCTCGAAGAGTTGGTCGGGTGGGGTCGCGCGCAACTGTTCGAGACCGCCCTGCGCGACGACTTCCGTGAGCAAACCCCGTTTTGAGCCGAAGTAACGGAAGAGCAGGGCCTGGTTGACCCCGGCGCGCTCGGCGATGCTCCGCACCGTCGTCGCTTCGTAGCCCCGCTCCGCGAACAGGTCGCGGGCGGCTTCCAGCAGTCGGCGCCGGGTGGCCGCGGAGTCCCGACGACGCTCTTCGGAGGGCGGTGCGGGGGCGGGCTTCATGGCGGATTTCCTCTCGAACGGCCCGTCAGGATAACGGCCGTAAAGCGTTGTTGACCTTCCGGAAGGACCGCTTCTACGTTTGTAAGCAGCTGCTTACATATGGGAGGCCCGCAGTGACCACAGCAGATGCCGCGCCCCTCGCCTATCCCTTCAACACCGCCGAAGGACTCCAGCTCGCGGAGGAGTACGAGCGCGTACGGGACCGGCCGGGGCTGTTACGGGTCCAGATGCCGTACGGCGAACCGGCCTGGCTCGTCACCCGTTACGCCGACGCCCGGCTCGTCCTCGGCGACCAGCGCTTCAGCCGGGCCGCCGCCGCCTCGCACGACGAGCCCCGGCAGTCCGAGGGGCAGCGCGACGGCGGCATCCTCGGCATGGACCCGCCGGACCACACCCGGCTGCGCTCCCTGGTCGCCAAGGCGTTCACGGTCCGACAGGTCGAGAAGTTGCGCCCCCAGGTGCGGGAGCTGGCCGCGGGCCTCCTCGACGACATGGAGGCGGCCGGGCAGCCGGCGGACCTGGTGGACCTGTTCGCGCTGCCGCTGCCGGTGGCCGTGATCTGCCGGATGCTGGGCGTGCCCACCGAGGACCGGCCGCGCTTCCGGGTGTGGAGCGACGACGCGCTGTCGACCAGCTCCCTCACGGCGGAGGAATTCGAGGCCAGCCGCGACGAACTGCGCGCCTACATGGCCGGGTTGATCGAGCAGCACCGCCGCGAGCCGCAGGACGACCTGATGACGGCCCTGATCGAGGCCCGCGACGGCCGCGACCGGCTCTCCGAGCTGGAGCTCGTCGACCTGTGCGTCGGCATCCTCGTGGCGGGGCACGAGACCACCGCCTCCCAGATCCCCAACTTCGTCCTCACCCTGCTCGACCACCCGGAGCAGCTGGCCCGGCTCAGGGCCGAGCCCGAGCTCGTCCCGAACGCGGTGGAGGAGCTGTTGCGCTTCGTGCCGCTGGGCAGCGGTGCCGGTCAACCCCGGTACGCCACCGAGGACATCGAGGTGGGCGGGACCCTCGTCCGGGCGGGCAGCCCGGTCCTGGTCGCCGTCGGCGCGGCCAACCGCGATGCGCTGCGGTTCACGGCCCCGGGGGTGCTCGACGTCGCCCGCGAGGGCAACCAGCACCTCGGATTCGGCCACGGCGTCCACCACTGCCTGGGCGCCCCGCTGGCCCGGCTGGAGCTCCAGGAGGCCCTGTCCGCGCTCATCACCCGCTTCCCCGGGCTGCGGCTGGCCGACGACGTGACGTGGAAGTCCGAGATGCTGGTGCGTGGGCCGCGCGTCATGCCGATCGGCTGGTGACCGCGATGAGCTGGAACGTACGCGTCGATCAGCGGCTGTGCCAGGGATCGGGCATGTGCGCGGGAACCGTCCCCGAGGTGTTCGCCCTGGACGGCGAGCGCGCACGGGCGCGGGCCGAGGGGATCGAGCCGGACGAACGGGTCCTGGACGCCTCCGACATCTGCCCGGCCCTGGCGATCACCGTGCACGAGGGCGACACCGTCATCGGCCCCCGCCGCGACTGAGCCCCACCGCGACTGAGGCCCGTCGCGACCGAGGTCCGTCGCGACCGAGGTCCGTCGCGACCGAGGCCCCCACCGCCCCGGTCGCCCGTCGTCGTACCGGGGCTCAAGCCTCGGAGTCCGAGCGCTCTTTTCGAGGAACGGGTGGGTGGGTCCGTACCCACCCACCCTCCCTGTCCGGCGAGTTGGCCGACGGGACGGTCGGCGAGTCAACCTCGCATTGACCCCTTGTGACCGGTTTGCCACGGACGGTGGCGACCCTCTAGCGTTCCGGGAGCAGGGCCATCCCTGCAGAAGTAGAACGACCCCTGCCGGTGGTGAGAACACCGAAAACAGGGGTCTGACCACTTCGATCGCAAGGCCCTTGCGATCTCAGAAAGGCATCGCGATCTCATGGCTGACAGTCAGCTTAGTGCTGCGCCCCGCGCACCGCACATCTCCCCTCTCACCCCCTCGCACCCGCATCCGATGGCCGGTCCGGGGTACGGAAAGCGTTCGGCGCCCGCTCAACTCCCTCGTACGGAACGCGATTTCGCGCATCTTCCGGCCCGTGAGGCGTCCATCGCCGCGTATCTCGACCGGCTGCCCGAGGGCGCCGACATCTCCGTGAAGACCCTGGCCAAGGTGCTTCCGTACGGCCAGTGCGCCCTGCGCACCGCGCTCAACCGGCTCCAGAACGCCGGGCGTCTGCGGCGCGGCAGCGAGTGCGTGGCCCGGGACGAGTGCCTGCTCTGGGTGACCCGCACGTTCTTCTCCCGGACCGCGCGGGACGACGCGTGGTGGGCGGCGTTCACCAGGGGCGACGTACCACCGGAGGAGTCCCGGCAGCGGCCCACCCGCTCCCGCGCGTTCGTCCTGCTCGCCGCGCTGGGGCGCACCGCACCCTCGCTCACCCTGTCGGCGGCGGACTGCGCGGCGCTGGAACCGCAGGTCACGGCGTGGTTCGAGCGGGGCGCCACGGAGGCGGAACTGCTGCACGCCCTCACCGACGGGCTCCCCACCCCCGTCCATCACGCGGCGGCCCTCGTCCGCAGGCGACTCACCGACAAGATGCCACCCGAACGGGTGAGTTCGGCGCAACAGCGAACGGTGCTGCGCACCCTCGAATGCAGCGAGTGCCGCGCGCCGGGCAGCGAACGGGCCCTGATCGGCGGCCGGTGCGGGCAGTGCCGGGGCGAACCGGCCGCCCGGCCCGCCGGCCCGGACGGTGCCGTACCGGCGGAAGGGGTGCGCGAGCGGATGAGCGGGGTCCGGGCCGCGCTGGCCCACCGCGCCGGGCACACGCGCCACTGACCCCCGGCCGCCCCTCCCCCTGGTCACCCCCTGTCCGAAACCGGCTCCCACCTGGGGGTGGTTTGAGCCGCTTCCCTGACCGGACCACTACACCCCGTGCTCCCCTTTGCGCGTGTTGTGACGAACCAGCCCAAAGGGGAACGACCCATGTCCGAACCGTCCCACGCGCAGATCGCCTCGGGGCTCCAGAACAGGCCCCCCATCGCCCTGGTCCCCGGCCCCCGCCTGGACGCCGAACCGCACAGTTCCCTCCCGCTGCCGCCCAGCGCCGTGTGGGAGCTGCCGGGCGGCACCGCCCGGGTCTACTTCGGCGAGGGGAACAAGGCGCTCGTACGGCCCGTGATCGTCGCCGACGGCTTCGGCACGGGGCCCAGCACGCTGGTGTCCGCCTGGGAGGCCATGGAGTTCGGCGACTACGCGCTCATCAGCGAACTGCGCCGTCGCGGCCGTGACGTCGTCCTCCTCGGCTTCCACGAACGCGGTGCGTCGATTCCGGACAACTCCACGACCGCACAGGCCGCGATCCTGCGCACCGCCGCCGAGCAGCAGGGCCGCACCCCGCTGGCCGTGGGCGGATTCGGCACGGGCGGCCTCGTCACCCGACACGCGCTGGCCGCGATGGAGAGCCGGGACGTCGACCACCGGACGGGGCTGTACTTCTCGTACGACAGCCCGCACCGCGGCGCCTGGGTCCCGCTCTCGCTCCAGGCGTTCGCGCACTACATCAGGGACCTCGACAGCCGGTTCTCCGACCAGATCAACAGCCCGGCCGCCCGTCAGCTGCTGTGGCGGCACATCGAGGAGTGGGACGGCACACCGAAGCGGAGCGACGAACGCACCGCGTTCCTCGCCGAGATGCGGACGGTCGGCGAATGGCCGCGCAGGCCGCGGCTGATCGGCGTCGCCAACGGCGCGGCCGACGGCATCGGCACCGACGCGCGGGCGGGCGAACTGGCCCTGGAGGGCAGGGGGCCGTCGATCGCGGGCACCAGGCTCTACACCCAGCCCCCCGGCGACGACGAACTCGCCGCGGAATTGCGGGTGGTGACGCAGAAGACGAGAGAGATCCGCACGGGAGGGCTGCCGTCCATCGACGGCGCGCCCGGCGGCTCGCTGGAAGGTTTCGGCATCCTCGCCGACGGGCTCAACGCGCTCGCCGCCCCGCTCGGCCTCAAGACCGACGTGCGCATCCGCTCGCACTGCTTCGTGCCGTCCGTCAGCGCGGTGGACATCGGCGACCTGGACACGGACAAGGAGCTGTACATGGACATCTCCCGGCTTCCGTACGAGACGAGCGGGCTGGACGAGTTCAGGCTCGCCTCCCGCAACGAGGGGCACGCCCTGGTGACGGAGGAACTCTCCACCTGGCTGCTCGACCGGCTTCCGTAACGGACGGGCGCCGCGGGCGAAAGCACCGGGAACGACATCGGCCCCCGGACCAGGTGGTCCGGGGGCCGATGCGGCAAAGCTGCGCAGGAACTACCGATCCGTCAGGATCAGAAGTCCATGTCACCGCCCGGCATGCCGCCCGGGGCAGCCGCGGCGGCCTTCTCCGGCTTGTCGGCGATGACGGCCTCGGTGGTGAGGAACAGCGCGGCGATGGACGCGGCGTTCTGCAGGGCGGAACGCGTGACCTTCGCCGGGTCGAGGATGCCCTCGGCGATCATGTCGACGTACTCGCCGGTCGCGGCGTTCAGACCGTGGCCGACGGCCAGGTTGCGCACCTTCTCGACGACGACGCCGCCCTCGAGACCGCCGTTGACGGCGATCTGCTTCAGCGGGGCCTCCAGGGCCAGCTTCACGGCGTTGGCGCCGGTCGCCTCGTCACCCGAGAGCTCCAGCTTCTCGAAGACGGCCGAGGCCTGGAGCAGAGCCACGCCACCACCGGCGACGATGCCCTCCTCGACGGCGGCCTTGGCGTTGCGCACCGCGTCCTCGATGCGGTGCTTGCGCTCCTTGAGCTCGACCTCGGTCGCGGCACCGGCCTTGATGACGGCCACGCCGCCGGCCAGCTTCGCGAGGCGCTCCTGGAGCTTCTCGCGGTCGTAGTCCGAGTCGGAGTTCTCGATCTCGGCGCGGATCTGGTTGACGCGGCCCTGGACCTGGTCGCTGTCACCGGCACCGTCGACGATCGTCGTCTCGTCCTTGGTGATGACGACCTTGCGGGCGCGGCCGAGCAGGTCGAGACCGGCGTTCTCCAGCTTGAGGCCGACCTCCTCGGAGATGACGGTGCCACCGGTGAGGATGGCGATGTCGCCGAGCATGGCCTTGCGGCGGTCACCGAAGCCCGGGGCCTTGACGGCGACGGACTTGAAGGTGCCACGGATCTTGTTGACGACCAGGGTCGACAGGGCCTCGCCCTCGACGTCCTCGGCGATGATCAGCAGCGGCTTGCCGGACTGCATGACCTTCTCCAGCAGCGGAAGGAGGTCCTTCACGTTGCTGACCTTGGAGTTCACGATCAGGATGTACGGGTCGTCGAGGGACGACTCCATGCGCTCCATGTCGGTGGCGAAGTACGCCGAGATGTAGCCCTTGTCGAAGCGCATGCCCTCGGTGAGCTCCAGCTCCAGACCGAAGGTCTGGGACTCCTCGACGGTGATGACGCCTTCCTTGCCGACCTTGTCCATGGCCTCGGCGATGAGCTCGCCGATCTGGGTGTCGGCGGCGGAGATGGAGGCCGTGGAAGCGATCTGCTCCTTGGTCTCGACATCCTTCGCCTGCTCCAGGAGGGCGGCGGAGACGGCCTCGACGGCCTTCTCGATGCCCCGCTTGAGGGCCATCGGGTTGGCACCCGCGGCGACGTTGCGCAGACCTTCGCGGACGAGGGCCTGGGCGAGAACGGTGGCGGTGGTCGTACCGTCGCCGGCGACGTCGTCCGTCTTCTTGGCGACCTCCTTGACCAGCTCCGCACCGATCTTCTCGTACGGGTCCTCCAGCTCGATCTCCTTGGCGATGGAAACACCATCGTTGGTGATCGTGGGGGCGCCCCACTTCTTCTCAAGGACGACGTTGCGACCCTTGGGGCCAAGGGTGACCTTGACGGCGTCGGCGAGCTGGTTCATGCCGCGCTCGAGACCGCGCCGGGCCTCCTCGTCGAACGCGATGATCTTGGCCATGTGAAGTGGTCCTCCCGGACAGGGGTGGATTTCTCCGGACCGGGAGGCGCCCGCGACGGACGGCCTGCGTGACCGGTGGTTCCTTGCCCCGCCGGCCTGCGGGCCTCACCGGCCCGATCCAAGTTCTGTCACTCTCACCTGGAGAGTGCTAACGCCAATAATTAGCACTCGACCATGGAGAGTGCAAGCGCCTTCGAAGAAGGCCCGATGAGGGATGGCGGTCGGGCGACGGGAGGGCGCAAGCGCCCCCGGAGAAGGGGCGGCGCCGGGCGACACACCGGAACGCACGGAGGTCCGTACCCCTGGGGGGTACGGACCTCCGTGCGTGAGTGGTGTCGTTGGCCGACCGCGCCGTGCTCAGCCGACGGCGAGCTTGACCATGTCCGCCTGGGGCCCCTTCTGGCCCTGCGAGATCTCGAACTCAACTCGCTGACCCTCTTCGAGGGTGCGGTACCCGTCCATCTGGATCGCGCTGTAGTGGACGAAAACATCCGCACCACCGTCGACCGCGATGAAGCCGTACCCCTTCTCCGCGTTGAACCACTTGACGGTGCCCTGAGCCATGCCTAACTCCCCTATTACTGGCCCTTGCGCGGGGCCGCACTTCGCGGTCCCGGGTCAGAACCCACCCTCCGACAGGAGAGGGTGCGTGCGCCGGAACGCGTCGACCGCGGCCGAATGTATCTGCCCAACTGCCCTCTGCAACAGGTCAATCGGACGAGAAATCTCGACAGCACCGAACGCCCGAATATGGGGAATTCATAAGGTTCCAGGGCAAGTCGGGCCAGACAAAAGTGACTTATGCCGCAGGGGGTCCGGGCACTTTGGCTGCATCTTGTCGTGGCGCGGCGCATTCTCGTATGCGGGCGGCACGGGCAGCTGGGGGGACTTCCCACACTCTACCGCGCTCAACCATGCAGAATTGCCCCCTCCGTTTCAAACCCGAAGAGGTTCGAAACCGGAGAGGGCAATTCCGTTCGGATGGGTCGGCATGCGGCCGGACGGTGTGTCAGCAGCCGCCCGCGACGGCCGGGATGATCGAGATGCCGGCGCCGTCCGGCGTGGCCGTCTCCAGACCGTTCTCGAAGCGCACGTCGTCGTCGTTGACGTACACGTTCACGAAACGGCGCAGCTTGCCCTGGTCGTCCAGGACGCGGGCGGCGATGCCCGGGTGGTTCTTCTCCAGGGACTCGATGACCTGGGAGAGGGTCGTGCCCTCCGCCGGGACCTCGGCCCGGCCGCCCGTGTAGGTGCGGAGAATGGTGGGGATGCGGACCTTGACGCTCATGATGGGGTGGCCTTCCTGGAGTCCCGGGTGGTCAGCTGGTGGCAAGGCCCGCAGCGCGGAACGCGTCCAGGCTGGGGCGGATCGTCGCGGTCGCCTGCGAGGTGGCGGCCACCGCGTCGAGGGTCTTGAGGCCGTCGCCCGTGTTGAGGACGACGGTGGTCAGCGCCGGGTCGATGACCCCGGCCTCGATGAGCTTCTTCGTCACACCGACCGTCACCCCGCCCGCCGTCTCCGCGAAGATGCCCTCGGTGCGGGCCAGCAGCTTGATGGCGTCGACGACCTGCTCGTCGTTCACGTCCTCCACCGCGCCGCCGGTGCGGCGGGCGATGTCCAGGACGTACGGGCCGTCGGCCGGGTTGCCGATCGCGAGGGACTTGGCGATGGTGTTCGGCTTCTGGGGGCGCACGACGTCGTGACCGGCCTTGAAGGCGGCGGAGACCGGGGAGCAGCCCTCGGCCTGGGCGCCGAAGATCTTGTACGGCCGGTCCTCGACGAGACCGAGCTTGATCAGCTCCTGAAGACCCTTGTCGATCTTCGTGAGCTGCGATCCGGACGCGATCGGGACGACGATCTGGTCCGGCAGCCGCCAGCCGAGCTGCTCGCAGATCTCGTACGCCAGCGTCTTGGAGCCCTCGCCGTAGTACGGGCGGAGGTTGACGTTGACGAAGCCCCAGCCCTCGCCGAGCGGGTCGCCGATGAGCTCCGAGCAGAAGCGGTTGACGTCGTCGTAGTTGCCCTCGATGCCGACCAGCTCACCGCCGTACACCGCGGCCATGACGACCTTGCCCTGCTCCAGGTCGTGCGGGATGAACACGCAGGAGCGGAAGCCCGCGCGGGCGGCGGCGGCGCCCACCGCACCGGCGAGGTTGCCGGTGGAGGAGCAGGAGAGGGTGGTGAAGCCGAAGGCGCGGGCGGCCTCGACGGCGATCGCGACGACCCGGTCCTTGAAGGAGTGCGTCGGGTTGCCGGAGTCGTCCTTGACGTACAGGCCGCCGGTGACGCCCAGCTCGCGGGCGAGGTTGTCGGCCTTGACCAGCTTGGTGAAGCCGGGGTTGATGTTGGGCTTGTCCGCGACGTCCGCGGGGACCGGCAGCAGCGGCGCGTAGCGCCAGATGTTGTTCGGGCCGGCCTCGATGCGCTTCTTCAGCTCGTCGGGGGAGCCGCTCGGCAGGTCGTACGCCACTTCGAGCGGTCCGAAACAGGACGCGCAGGCGAAGACGGGGCCGAGGTCGAAACGCTCGCCGCACTCGCGGCAGGAAAGCGCCGCGGCAGGTCCGAGGTCGACGGGGGAAACGGAGGAATCGGTGTTCGCTGCAACGGTCTGCACAGCCATGATGGCGGAGGCCCTTTCTCCTCATCTTCCTTGTGGCGCATTTCGCCACAAGACGGAATTGGCACCTTCCCCACCGTGTCCTCGCGGTCGGCAGGAGGGTTGCCGGGACTTCAACGGGCCGTTCCCTCAGTCCCTCTGGATGAGCTCTTTGGCACCGGATCTTCGATCCGGGCGTTTATTGGCAGATGGACCCCGACATGCGACGGTCATCCGCGTTGTTCAAGACTGTAACCGAAGCATCAGGCTGCCGAGACAGCCGTCCGAACCGCGAGATGGATCACATACAGGGAGTATCGACCGTGCTGGAAGAGGTCGAACGCTGGCTGGCCGGGCGTTCCTGGTCGGCCGCCGACCGTCCGTTGGAGCGTCTGCTGGCAGCCAAGGCCGGGGAACCGCGCCGCAGCAGCGTGAGCGTCGTGCTGCCCGCGCTCGACGAGGAGGCGACGGTCGGTGACATCGTCGCCACGATCCGGCGCGAGCTGATGGAGAAGGTCTCGCTGGTCGACGAGCTGGTGGTGATCGACTCCGGCTCCACGGACGCCACCTCGCAGGTGGCCCGGGAGGCCGGCGCCCGGGTGGTGCACCGCGACGCGATACTCCCCCGGATACCGGCCGTGCCCGGCAAGGGCGAGGTGCTGTGGCGGTCCCTCCTGGTCACCGGCGGCGACATCGTCTGCTTCGTCGACGCCGACCTGAAGGACTTCTCGGCGGACTTCGTCTCCGGCATCGTCGGCCCGCTGCTGACCGATCCGGACGTGCAGTTCGTGAAGGCGATGTACGACCGCCCCTTCGGGGACGGTCCCGGCGGGGCGGCGGCCCAGGGGGGCCGGGTGACCGAGCTGGTGGCCCGCCCGCTGCTCAATCTGCACTGGCCGCAGCTGGCCGGTTTCGTCCAGCCGCTGGGCGGTGAGTACGCCGTGCGCCGCTCCCTGCTCGAACAGCTGCCGTTCCCCGTCGGCTACGGAGTGGAGCTGGGACTGCTGGTCGACGCCCTGCACACGGTGGGGCTGGACGCGCTGGCCCAGGTGGACGTGGGGGTGCGCAAGCACCGGCACCAGGACGGGCAGGCACTGGGCCGAATGGCGGCGGCGATCTACCGGACCGCCCAACTACGCCTGTCCCGGGGCCACTTGGTGCGGCCCGCGCTCACCCAGTTCGAGCGCGGCGCGGACGGCTTCGTACCGCGCACCCATGCCGTGGACACCGAGGAGCGGCCCCCGATGCGGGAGATAGAGGAGTACGTTTCACGCCGCGCGGCCTGATCCGGCCCGACTTCGCACGTTTGGGCGGTTCGCGATCGGGCTAGATTCCGCAACATGGTCTCCGAGCACGATCCCAGGTCCGCTGCCCGGTCCGCCGAGCGGTCCGGCCCCCGCTCCGACACCCGGGTCCTCGTCGCGTCCAACCGCGGCCCGGTGTCGTACACCCTGGGCAAGGACGGATCGCTCGGTGCCAGACGGGGCGGCGGGGGCCTGGTCTCCGGGCTGAGCGCCGTCGAGGACAAGCTGTGGGTGTGCGCCGCGCTCGGCGACGGGGACCGGGAGGCGGTCCGGCGCGGGCTCGGCGAGCCGGGCGTACGGATGCTCGACATCGACGCGGACGTCCACGCGGACGCGTACAACGGCATCGCGAACTCGGTGCTCTGGTTCGTCCACCACATGCTGTACCAGACGCCGCTGGAGCCGGTCTTCGACGCGGAGTTCCGGCGGCAGTGGGCCTCGTTCGAGACCTACAACCGGGCCTTCGCCGAGGCGCTCGCCGAGGAGGCCGGGCGGGGCGCGGCGGTGCTGGTGCAGGACTACCACCTGGCGCTGGTGCCCGGCATGCTCCGCGAGCTCCGCCCGGACCTGCGGATCGGACACTTCTCGCACACCCCGTGGGCGCCCGTCGACTACTTCCGGCTGCTGCCCGACGACGTCGCCGAGCAGTTGCTGCGCGGCATCCTGGGCGCGGACCGGGCCGCCTTCCTGACCTGGCGCTGGGCCGACGCGTTCGTCGACTGCTGCACCCGGATCGTGGGCGGCACCGGCCGGACCGACGTCGGGGTGCACGGCCTCGGCGCGGACGCGGACTTCCTGCGCCGCCGCGCGCACGAGGCGGACGTGGACGAGCGGATGGCCGCACTGCGCGAGCAGACGGGCCCCGGCCGGAGGACGATCGTACGGGTGGACCGGACGGAGCTCTCCAAGAACATCGTGCGCGGCCTGCTGGCCTACCGCGCGCTCCTCGCCGACCGCCCCGAATGGCGCGAGCGAGTGGTCCACGTGGCGTTCGCGTACCCCTCCCGGCAGGACCTCGCGGTGTACCGGGACTACACGGACGAGGTACGGCGGGTCGCCGACGCGATCAACGCCGAGTACGGCACGGCGGGCTGGACGCCGGTGGTGCTGCACGTCAAGGACGACTTCGCCCGCTCGCTCGCCGCGTACCGGCTGGCCGACGTGGCGCTCGTCAACCCGATCCGCGACGGCATGAACCTGGTCGCCAAGGAGATCCCGGTGGTCTCCGACCACGGCTGCGCGCTGGTGCTGTCACGGGAGGCCGGGGCGTACGAGGAGCTGGGCGGCGACGCGGTGGTGGTGAATCCGTACGACGTCTCCGCGACGGCGGGGGCGCTGCACGAGGCACTGACGATGGCGGAGGACGAGCGGGCCGCGCGCACGGCGCGGCTGGCCGCGGCGGCGGTCGCGCTGCCGCCGCAGCAGTGGTTCCTGGAGCAGCTGGACGCGTTGCGGCGGGAGGCTTGAGAAAGCGGACCCGTCCGGCGACCGGGGACCCGGCGTGGCAGCCGTCGGGGCTCGCTTCGCCGTGCGGCCCCGATGCGGGAAGTGTCCCGGCCCACCCCCGTGCGGCCGGGACACTTCCCGCGTCGGTCAGGGAACGACGTAGAGCTTCTTGGGCCAGCCCGTACGGTCCAGCCGCGAGAACAGATCCTTGATGTCCTGCGGATTCAGCTTGATGCAGCCGTTGGAGAAGTAGTCGTTGGGGTTGCGGTCGGTCCACTTCTCGGACTCGATCGTTCCCTGCCGCCCGTTCGGCTTCATCTCGCTGTGGATGAACAGCTCGGTGCGCTTGGTGCGACCGTTCTTGCAGACCTTGTCCGACAGCTTGATCACGAAGCCGTTGATGATGCCGTCGAAGTTCTTGCGGTGCCACTGGACCGCGTACGGGTGCCGGGCGTCGGCGTTGGGCAGCCACCCCTTGCCGACCGCGCACTCGTTCGTGACCTGCCCGGAGCCGGCCTTCCACCGCTTGATCACCTTGTCGCGTCCGGGCACCCGCTTCACCAGCTCCAGACGGGAGTTGGTGACCGTTCCCTTGTTGAAGCGCAGGTAGTAGGTGTCGGTGACGGCGGCCGATCTGCTCGTCTCCTCCCCGGCCTGCGCCGACGGTGTCAGCGTCGCACTCAGTCCTGCGGCGAGGACGGTGGCGAGGGCGAACGGTATGACGCGCGTTTTCAGGTTCACTGGATCCCTCCCTATGGGTCATCGGTCGTGGAAGCCTTCTCCACCGCTTCTGCTCCCCCCCGGTGGAGAAGGCTTCGTGCGAATGAGGCGTTGCAGTGCCGGAACCGCGGTCACCGGTCCTCGGCCTGTGCGCCGCGCCTGCTTCGACCGCAATCCTGCTGACCCCCGGCAGGACGGGCCACCCTTTTCGGTCCTGGCCGAAGCGCCTGCCCGGGACCCCGGCGCTCTCCGCCGAAACGGAGGGCGTACGGAACTCGCCAGGCGGAACCGGGAACGGAGGGCGTACGGAACTCGCCAGGCGGAAGCGGGAACGGAGGGCGTACGGAACTCGCCATGTGGAACCGGGACTTGAAGGCTCCTTGCGGCTGCCGGGAGAAGAAGAAGACTGGGTGGTCCGAGGACGGGCAAGTGGAAGGCTCTCCATGCTGCGCATTCACTTCACATCGGAAGATCTCGCCAGGACGAGGGTCCTGACCACCTGGGGCCCCCTCGGGGAGACGCTCCTCAGCCTGACGACCCTGGGGCAGAACAACACCGAGGCGCTGTTCGGGGGCTGGCGCCGGCGCGTGTCCCGCGCATCGGAAGCACCCGCTCACCCTGCCTCGGCACTCTTCTGCGGCGGAGCCCTGGACCTGTTCACCCTCACCGGGCCCGCCCAGTCGTTGGAGGAAGGTCTGGAGGCCCTCCTGGCCGCCCGCCCGGACCACGTGCGGGACGAACTCGCGGGGGCTTCCGCCGCCTTCTCCCACTACGCAGGGCGCCCCGCCCCCTGGGCCGGAACGTCGTGGGCGGGCCTCTCCCACGACCGGGCCGCCCGTCGGGAACTGGTGCGGTTCCTCCACGACTACCACCGCGTCGCCGTGGCCCCCCACTGGTCACGCATACAGTCACGGCTCCAGTCGGAACAGACCAGCCACGCCCGCCTCCTCGCGAGTTCCGGTGTCGAGGCGATGCTCGCGGGACTGCCGCCGGGCTTCCGCTGGCGCTCCCCGGTGCTGGAGATCGGACGCGGCGCGCTGACGGGGGAGCTCGCCCTGGGAGGCCGGGGCCTCACTCTGGTGCCTTCCGCCTTCTGCCGCACCCGGCCCATCGCCTACAGCAGCACGACGGACGACCAGGCCCCGTTCGTGCTGTTCGTCCCCGTCATCCGCAGCGTCTCCGACTCCGCCGACATGCTCACCGGGCCCGGGAGCGGAACCCACCGGGCCCTGGCCGCGCTCCTCGGACGGACCCGCGCCCAAGCGCTCGACGCCATCGGCCACGCCCCCTGCACCACCGGACAGCTCGCCGAAGCCCTGTCCGTCTCCCCGGCCACCTCCAGCGAGCACGCCACCGTGTTGCGGCAGTCCGGACTCATCTCCACCACCCGCCACGGCAGCACCGTCCTGCACGCGGTGACCCCCCTCGGTTCCGCCATGCTGAACGGCCGTCCGAACCCCACGGTTCCGGCCTGACCCGGGCGGAGGGCCCCGGGGGGGTGTTCCGAAAGTCCCGCCAGGCCACAGCACTAGTAGGGCTTGGTCATGTTGGTGCGGGGTCTGGCATGTCGCGGTGACAGGTGGGGCAGGCGCCGCACCACACCGGTCACCACCACCGACCCGGTCGACGGCGACATCCACCAACCCCCCTGCTCCTCCAGCTCCTGGTCCGCCACAGCATCGGCATCGGATCACCGGGCGCGCCCCTTCCGGCTGCGGCGCATCATGACGCCGCCTGCTGCCGCAGGCGCAACCGCCGCTGCTGCTCGGCCTGATCCAGCTGCGCCCAGCGCTCGAACGCCTCCCGCACCAGATCCGTCAGCTCGGCCAGCACCGGGGGATGTCCAGAGAAAGGCCCCCCTTCCCTGCTGCCTGCCTCGCCAGGTATCTTGCATCACATGGAACCAGGCTATTCAGCTAAGCAGGCTCGGGCAACCGCCCAGCTGCGCAAGGGCGTCCTGGAGTACTGCGTCCTCGCTCTCATGCGGGACCGCCCTCGCTACGGCGTGGAACTCCTGGCCGCCCTGGAGGACTCCGGTGCCCTGGCCACCAGCCAGGGCACCGTCTATCCGCTGCTCTCCCGGCTCCGCCGCGACGACCTGGTCACCACCACCTGGCAGGAGTCCGCCGTCGGGCCGCCGCGCCGCTACTACGCGCTCACCGGCAGTGGCCGGGCCGCGCTCGAGGAGTTCACTCTCCTGTGGCCCGGCTTCCGCAACGCCGTCGACGCTTTCTTGAACGTCCCCCGCCCCTCCCCTGGAGACCCCGCATGAAGACCGCCGACCTTGTCCAGGACTACCTCCGAGCCGTCGAGCGCGAGGCATCCGCACTGCCCGCAGAGCGCCGCCAGGAACTCCTCGCCGACCTCGCCGAACACATCGAGGTCGCCCGTGCCGAACGCCCCGGCACCGCAGTCGTCGTGGTCCTGGCCGAACTGGGCGACCCCCGCACGATCGCGGCGACGGCACTGGCCGAGGCCGCCCACGGGAACGCCTGGGTCCCGGCACGCAGCCACGGCGACGACGCCCCGTCCGCCCGGCCCGGCAGAGTCCACCCCCTGGTCCCGCTCCTGATGCTCACCCTCGTCGCCCCTTTCGGGATGGTCTTCCCCGACCAGCCGGGGCCTGTGTTCGGCGTCCTGTTCCGCGTCATCGGCGCCGTCCTGCTGTGCACCTCGGTGCACTGGCGGGCCGTCCAGAAAACCACTGGCGTCCTGCTGACCGCCGTCCTGCCCACAGTCCTCATCGCCACCTGGAACCTCTCCTCCGGCGCCCTGCAGGAGGACAGCGCTCCCGCTCTCCTGCCCAACCTGGTAATCACCGCCCTGATTGCCGCCGTGTGCACCTGGCTCTGGAGGATCCGCCGCGCCTGAGAGGCAGACGCGGCGCTCACCGCTACTAGCTAGTAGTGCCTGGTCATGTTGGTGCGGGGTCTGGCATGCCGCGGTGACAGGTGGGGCAGGCGCCGGTCCAGGTCGCGATGAGTATCTGCAGCTCGCGGACGACTCGGCAGAGGCTCAGGCCGGCGCCGTCTCTTTTGGGGATCGGGTCAGTCGCTGCAGGGTGCAGAAGGCGTGGGCGACCGAGACGAGGGTGACGTGGTGGTGCCGGCCTGGCCGGGTTCGGCCTTCGAAGTGGGCCAGGCCCAGGGCCTGTTTCATCTCGCGGTAGTCGTTCTCGATGCGCCGGCGGAGTTTCGCGGTGCGCACGAGGACGGGCAACGGGGTGGTCTCGGGCAGGTTGGAGAGCCAGAACTGCACGGGCTCGTCCTGGTCGGCGGGCCATTCGGCCAGCAGCCGGCGGACCGGAAGCCCGCTGCCGGCCGTGGCCTTGCGGATCTCGCGTCCGGCGGGCCGGACCCGCAGGGCCACGAAGCGCGAGTACATGCGCTTGTGCCCGCTGCGGCCGCTGCCCGGCCGGGATCCCTCCCTCCACTGCACCGGCCGCGCGGAGTTCTTATCGGCCGCGATGACCAGGCTCTTCCCCCGCTGGGCCGGCTCGGGGTAGGCAGGTACCGGCCGTCTGCCCAGGCCGGTGTGGGCCGGGGTGCACGGCTGTGCGTCCTCGGGTTGCGCCGTGGTCGTGGTCGAGATGCCCACCACG
>NZ_JBSFFY010000071.1:0-30352 GCF_053596315.1 Streptomyces sp. NPDC001732 | reverse complement strand
CGCATCAGCATGCGCAGGGCCGTCGGCGCCGTGTACCAGACGCTCACCCGCTGCTCGGCGAGGATCCGGTACCACCGGCGGGCGTCGTAGTCGCCCTCGTCCACCACGACCGTCACGCCGTGCATGAGCGGTGCGACGATCCCGTAGGACATGCCGGTGACCCAGCCCGGGTCCGCGGTGCACCAGAACACGTCGTCCCGGTGGAGGTCGAGGGCGTAGAGCGCGGATGTGTAGTGGGCGACGGCCGCCTCGTGCACATGTACCGCGCCCTTGGGAGTGCCTGTGGTGCCGCTCGTGAAGTGCAGCAGGGCCATGTCGTGGGGTGACGTCGGCGGGATCGTGAAGGTGTCGGCCGCGTCGGCCATCAGCGCGGCGAGAGAAGCGGTGCCGGGCAGTTCGTCCGCGCCCGTGCCGACGATCAGCACGTGACGCAGGGCGGCAAGGTCGCCGCGGCGGTCGGCCACCTTCCTGCGGTACAGCTCCGCGGTGGTGACCAGTACCCGCGCGTTGCTCAGTGTCACTCGCTGGGCGACCGGGTCCGGTCCGAACGCCGGGAACAGCGGGCACAGCACGCTGGTGTTCTTCAGCGTGCCGAGAACCACGGTGTACAGCTCGGGGCACCGCCCCAGCAGTGTCACCACCCGGTCGCCGTGACCGACCCCAAGAGCGCGGAGCACGTTGGCGAACCGTGCCGTCGACCGGGCCAGGTCCGCATAGCTGACGCAGGTCACGGTGTCGTCGCGCCCGACGCAGCGCAGCGCGACCGCTGTCGCACGGGGCGATGTCGCGTGCCGGTCCACGGCCTCGTGCGCGATGTTCAGCCCCCGCCCGCCGGGCAGACCCTCCAGCCCGGCCCGTGCCTCCGACCACGAAAAGCCGGCACACTCCTCGTCGTAGTCGCCCAGATTGGGGGCAGTCCGAGGAGGAGTGTCCTTGCGAATCGTTTCCCACCGCATGCCGGCCCCTCCTCACCTTCGGCCTTCTTCAACCATCCGCCACGGGACGCTCCGCCCGCACTGGGTCGAACGGCCCCCGTACGTGGCCGGACGGCTCAGACCTGTTGCCACCCCCGCCCGGGACGGGGCGCGCACCTGGAACAGGACGGGCGCGGTGCCACGGCCGCAGCTCAGGAGCCGGGGCCGGAACGGCCCGGCGGGATCACTGGAAGGCCGCGTGGATCTCCTGCTCGGTGGCCTCGTGGGAGACGAGCAGGAGTTCGTCGCCCGGCAGCAGCCGCACCTCGGGGCCCGGCACCGTCGGACGCCCGTCGCGGACGACGGTGGCCACGACCGTGCCGACCGGAAGAGTGATCTCGCCCAGCGTGCGACCCGCTGCCCGGGAGTTCTCGGTGAGCGCTGTCTCGATGACCTCGACGCCCGCCCTGCTGAGCCGCAGCAGGGCCACCGTGTCCGTGGCGCCCGTGGCCTCCTCGATCAGAGAGACCAGCGGAGTGGCCGCGGGCACCGCAACGTCCACGCCCCACCGCCCGTCGAAGAGCCAGGCGTTCTCCGCGTCGTTGACCCGTGCGGCCACGCGCGCCACCTCGAACCGGCGCTTCGCGAGCAGGCTGATGACGAGGTTGTCCTCGTCCCGACCAGTGGTGATGACGGCGAGGTCGCAGGTCAGCGCGCCTGCCCGCTCCAGGAGTACGGGCTCGCAGGCGTCCCCGGCCACCAGGCGCCCCGCGGGCAGGTCGCCGATTTCAGCGATGCGGTCCTCGTCGTGCTCGACGAGCGTGACGTCGTTGTGCGCTGCGGAGAGCACCTGGGCAACCTGAGTACCGAGGCGGCCCGCACCTGCGATCAGGACCTTCACGTTCCCAGCTCCTTGTTCAGAAAGCCGCGCAGTCGGCCCAGCGCGGTGGCGGCGACGGCGAAGGTGACCAGGTCATCGGGTTCGGCCAGGGCACCGTGGGAGGGCAGCAGTGAGCGGCTGCCACGGGTGATTTCCACGACGCGGATCTCCCCGTCGACATCGAACTCGGCCAGCGGCCGCCCGGTGAGATAGGCCGGCAGGCGGGAGCGGACCACCAGGGTCTCGCCGCTGCCGAAAGAGAGTTCCGGAGTGAGATGGCGGTGCAGAAGCATCTGGTGGATGCGGTTGACGGTCCACCGGACGCTGGAGACCGTAGGGATGCCCAGCTCCCGGTAGATGTCGGCTCGGCGGGGATCGTGAATGCGGGCCAGGACGGTCGGTACCCGGTACGTCTCCTTGGCCGTCCGCGCGCTGACGATGTTGCTGTTGTCCCCCGAGGTGGCCGCGACGAACGCATCCGTGCGGTCGATCCCGGCCGCTTCCAGCACGGATCGGCTGAAGCCGTTGCCCGTGTGGAAGGCCCCGGGGAATCCTGGCGGCAGCAGTTTGTGCGCCTCGGTCCGTCGGTCGACGAGGCGCACGTCGTGGCCTTCGGAGACGAGCTGCGTGGCGAGGGCGGCTCCGACCCGGCCGCAGCCCACGATGATCACTCTCATCGTGTTTCTCCTTCCAGGGCGGTACCACGCTGCCGCAGCACCCATTTCCGTGCTTCCTCGGCGGCCAGCAACAGCGCTCCGAACGCGGCCAGAACCGCCCAGTCGGCTGCGGCCAGCGGCGCGGTGTTGAAGATCGCCTGGAGCTGCGGCGCGTAGCTGATGGCGGCCATCAGCCCGATTCCGAAACAGCCAGCAGCCAGCAGCCAGGGATTGGTCAGCAGGCCGGCCCGGAAGACGCTCTGCCGGTCGGTGCGCACCGCGAGCGCGTTGAAGAACTGGCTGACGACAATGCCGGCCTGAACCATGGTGATTGCCTCCCGGTAGTCGGGATCGCTCTTGGTGAAGTCGGTATACGGGATGCCCGAGGCGTGGATGTGCCAGAAGAAGACGGTGCACACGCCGAAGGCCTGGATGCCGCCGAGGAAAAGAATGCGGCCCATGACAGCTGCCGAGAACAGCCGCTCCCGCCGCGGCCGCGGCGGGCTGTCCATGATGTCGCGCTCCATCGGCTCGGCGCCCAGAGCCAGCGCGGGCAGCACGTCCGAGCCCAGGTCGATGGCGAGGATCTGTACGGCTGTGACCGGTACCAGCGGGAAGCCGACGAAGGTCGCCGCGAGGATCGGTACGAGTTCGGCGATGTTGTGGCTGAAGAGGTAGATCAGGAACTTGCGGATGTTCCGGTAGACCGAACGGCCGAGACCCACCGCCATGGCGATGGAGGCGAAGGAGTCGTCGAGAAGCACCATCACTGCTGCCTCGCGGGCGACGTCCGTGCCGGAGGCGCCCATGGCGACGCCGATGTCCGCGTGTTTGAGGGCAGGGGCGTCGTTGGCGCCGTCCCCGGTGACGGCGACGACCTCGCCGCGTCGCTGCAGCGAGGTGACCACCCGCATTTTGTGCTCGGGGCCGACCCGGCACAGCAACAGCTCGGTGGCGTCCGTCAGCAGTGTGTCCAGACCGTCGTCGTCCAGCGTGTCCAGCTGGGCGCCTGTCACCACGGACGGGGTCCGTCCCCGCACGATGCCGACCCGGCGGGCGACGGCCTCGGCGGTCAGGGGATGATCGCCGGTGACCATGACGATCCGGATCCCGGCCCGCCTGCAGGCATCCACCGCCTTCCGCACCTCGGGCCGGGGCGGGTCGTACATTCCTGCCAGGCCCAGGAAGGTCAGCCCCGACTCGGTGTCCCCGAGTGGCGGGTGGGGGCCGTCGACCTGCCGTCGGGCGACCGCGAGCACGCGCAGACCCTGCCCGGCCATGCCGTCCGCGGCCGCGGTGATCTCTGCACGGCAGGCGTCCGTCAACGGCTCCTGGGTGCCTTCCCGGTCGACGGCATCGCAGCGGGCAAGCAGCTCCAGCGGCGCGCCCTTGACGTATGCCAGACAGCTGCCGTTGAGGTCGCGGTGCACAGTGCTCATCAGTTTGCGAACGGAGTCGAACGGATGCTCCGCCACTCGCGGGGTACGGGCCTCCTCGGCCGCCGGATCCAGGCCGGCCTTCATGGCAGCCACCAGCAGAGCCCCCTCGGTGGTGTCGCCGAGCACCCGCCACCCCTCCCGGCCGACCGGCGGCACCAGACGGGCGTTGCTGCACAGTGCTGCTGTCCGGAGCAGCTCCCGCACCGGTCCGGCATCGGTGACCTCGCCGACAGGTGTGTACCCCACTCCGGCGACGGAATGCGGCACACCGTTCACCCACAGTTGTACGACCGTCATCTCGGCCTGGGTGAGCGTGCCCGTCTTGTCGGTGCACACCACGCTCGTCGACCCGAGCGCCTCCACCGCGAGCAGTTGCTTGATGAGGGCGTGCTGGCGGGCCATACGGCGGACGCCGATCGCCAGGGACACGGAGAGCGTGGCAGGCAGGCCCTCCGGCACGAGCGCAACCATCACTCCGAGCGAGAAGACGAATGTGTCCACGAACGGCTGCCCGCCGGGCGCACGCACCGCGAACAGGGCGGCCCCGGTCGCCAGCGCGACGCCGGCCACCCGGCGGGCCATGGCCGCGACCTGCCGCTGCAGCGGGGTCTTCTGCCGGGGCGCCGCGGCGGTGAGCCGGAAGATCCGTCCGAACTCGGTGGCCGTTCCGGTGGAGCACACGACGGCCTTGCCCGTGCCCGCGATCACGTCCGTGCCCATGAACACGAGGTTGCGGGCCTCCAGTGGCGGCCCCGTCGGCACCGGCCCGGCCACTCGCGCGACGGCGTCGCTCTCGCCCGTCAGCGCCGCGTTGTTCACGGCGACCTCGTGCGCCTCGACCAGCCGGCAGTCGGCCGACACCGCATCCCCGGCCTCCAGGAGCACCACATCACCGGGAACCAGTTCGCGCGCCGGCAGGTCCTGTGGATCCCCGCTCCGCAGCACCCGGCAGGTGTGCGGCACCATCGCCTGCAGGGACTCCGCCGTCCGTTCGGCGGAGTACTCCTGGGCGAACCCGATGCCGGCGTTCAGCAGCACCACCCCGAGGATGGCCAGCGCCAGCTGAAGCGTGGCCGGATCCCGGGGCTGTTCCAGCGCGTACGCGAGGAAGGTGATCGCCGAGGAGACGAGCAGCACGATTGCGAAGAGGTCGGTGAACTGCGCGACCAGGCGTGCCCACACGTGCCCGTGGCTCACCCCGGGAAGCTCGTTGGGACCGTGACGGGCTTGCCGCACGGCGGCCTCGGCCGGGGCCAGACCGCGCGGGGAACTGCCGAGCGCGGTGAAGACTTCCCGGACGGGCAGGGAGGAGACAGCCGGACCGGGGGCACCCGGACCGTCCCGCGGCGGTTCGTCCGTGGGGAGCACGCGGTCCGCCGACGGGCTGCCCTCGCGCAGTGCGGCCGCTTCCCACCGAACGGGTTCACGGCTCATACGGACCCGCCGCACACCACCGGCAGCCCGGACGGCCCGGAGCTCGCACCGCCGCGGGACCGCCGGGGCCACGAGGGCGTCGCAGCCTCCGGTCCTGTCCGCTGTACAGCGGGGGTGCCGGAACGAGGCCGGTGACGGTGTGTGCCTCAAGGGGTACTGCTGACACAGTGGCTTCCCTTCGCCGCAGGGCGTGCCGGCCTCTGCCGAAGGGGCAGCCCCCGCTGCGGACGGTAGACCGGGCTTTTCTCCGAGTCCCGTCTCCAGCCTGTGCTCCGCGCGCCGGGCCGGGGCAGGGGCCATCCGGGCCCGGCGCGGGGGCCGGGCGGACTTTCCGTGACGGCGGCGCGGCCTGCGGGGGGCAGAGCGGCGACAACGGTCGGCAAACAGGGCGGAGCCGAACGAATCCCGGGACGGCACAGGTGCCGCGGGCCGAGCACGAAGGCTGTGAATGCCCCGAGGTCCTCCCACCCCAGGCGGTGGCCCGCCAGGAGGTCCGGTGCGGATTCCGGACCGTGTGCCGGCCGGGAGGAAGGGACCGGAAGGACCCCGGGCATGGGCCGATCGGCCTCAGCAATCGGGGCCCGGTCGCGCTGGACTGGATGTGTCGGCATCGGCGACCACACCGAGGAGGTACCGCGATGACCACCCTGAAACGTGGGCAGAGGTTCCCGTTCCCGGAGATCCCGGACTGGTTCGAGAACCTGCCCGCCCGGTTCGCGATGCCCACGATGGGCGAGCTGTACACGATTCGTATCGAGGACTACACGGAGAACGGCCGTTACGTGGTGAGGGCGGAGCTTCCGGGCACATCGCCCGAGAACATCGATGTCTTCATCAGTGACGGTGTGCTGACCGTCCAGGCCGAACGCACCGAGAGGGAAGTGGACAAGAACCACAGCGAGATCCGCTACGGCGTGATGAGCCGCAGTGTGACACTGCCGTCGGGCGCGGACGAGGACGACGTCACGGCGGACTACACCGATGGCATGCTCACGGTCAGCGTGGGCATGGGTGCCGAGAAGCCGTCGGCCAAGCACGTCGAGATCAAGCACGGCGGCTGACGGCCATCGGCTGCGCATGGCGGGCCGCGCGCCACGGGCCCGCCACCGGCGTGCCTCGGGAGGCCCGTCAGCCGGTTCCCCGCGAGGCTGCCCAGCGGCGCCGTACCGCTTCTTCGTGCTCGGCTTCCTCCAACGCGATCTCCACCGCCGCCAGTTCGCTCCGCAGCTGCGGGATCCAGCGGCGGCGCAGGGCGCGCACCCGCTGCCGGGTCCGTTCGGCCTCGGCGGCGAGCAGATCGGCGGCTGCCCGGTGGGCCGCGTGTTCCGCTGCGGCGCGGACCGCGGAACGGTAGGCCACTTCGGCATGCGCGAGCGCCGTGTTGGGGGGCGTCGACTCTGCCGGTGAACGGACGGGGCCGGTCCAGGTCACGGCTGCGGGATGGTGCACACCCATCAGTGCCTGCCACCGGAGCTCTACGGACGCCCGGCCCGCAGGAACAGCCTCGGCCAAGGCCCGTTCGCCACCGAGCATCACCCCGCGCACCAGCCAGGAATCAGCCTCGGCCAGTCGGTTCCGCCACACGAGGCCCGCGTTCTCAGCCGCTCGTCGCTCCGCGCGCTCGCGGTCCAGCAGGAGCCGGGCCTTGCGTTCCAGCAGGTCCGCTCCGCGCAGCGCGGTGGCGAGGCTCCGGCGCAGGCGCAGCCTGCCGGCCCGCCCCGCCGGTGCCCGTCGGCCGCGGGTGCTCATGCCGACTCCTCGCCCCGGGGCGGGGCGTGGGCGTCGAACAGGTCTGCGGGGATCATGCCGAGCTGGCCGCGCGGCAGCGTCAGCAGCACTTCCCAGGCCCGCCCCAGGGACTCCTCCAACGACCGGTTCTCGTCCGTCCCCTGGGCGAGGAACCGGTCCCGGAAGGCGTCGTCCAGGTCCAGGAAGCGCAGGTCGGCCGGGCTGAGCGCGGGCCGGCCGATCAGGTCGGCGAGTTCCCGCACCTGCCGGGACCGGGCCAGCGCCGCAATCAGCTGCACGGCGACGGCCGGATGGTCCGCACGGGTACGCCCCGGCCCGGCTCCCTTGCGCATGAGCCGTGACAGCGAGGCCAGCGGGTCGACGGGAGGGTACGTGCCGGTGGCGTGGACGGTGGGGGAGAGCACGACCTGGCCTTCCGTGATGTAGCCCGTGAGGTCGGGCACGGGGTGGGTGATGTCGCCCGCGGGCATGGTGAGTACCGGCAGTACGGTCACCGACCCCGGGCGGTCCCTGATCCTTCCGCAGCGTTCGTACAAGGACGCGAGGTCGCTGTAGAGGTAGCCGGGGTACGCCCGCCGGGCCGGGATCTCGCCCCGTGCGGCGGACACCTCGCGCAACGCCTCCGAGTAGGCCGTCATGTCCGTCATGACCACCAGTACGTGTCGGCCCTCCGCGAACGCGAGATGCTCGGCGACGGTCAGCGCGATACGTGGGGTGAGCAGCCGTTCGATCACCGGGTCGTCGGCCGTGTTGACGAGGAGCACCAGCTCTCGTGCGGCGGAACGGGCGGCCAGTCCGTCCCGGACGAACGCCGCGTCGGCGTGCGTGAGCCCCATCCCGGCGAAGACGACGGCGAACGGCTCGCCGCCGCACGTCGCCCGCGCCGCGATCTGCACCGCCAATTCCAGATGGGGCAGGCCCGCCACAGAGAACACCGGCAGCTTCTGTCCCCGCACCAGCGTGGTGAGGACGTCCACGGCGCCCACGCCGGTCAGCACCGGCTCGTTCGGTGGTTCCCTGCGGACGGGATTGATCGGCACGCCGCCGACCGGAGCGTATGTGCCACCCAGCACAGGCGGTCCGCCGTCGGCCGGTTCACCCCGGCCGTTGCACACCCGCCCCAGCCATCCGGAGCCGACCGGAATCCGCAGCGACGTCCCCGCGAAGGCGATCCGTGTACCCGTCCTGTCCATGCCGGCCGTGTCCTCCAGCACCTGCACCACCGCGAGGCCCCGGTTCACCTCGAGGACGAGCCCGTGCCGCCGTTCACCGGAATCGAGCACGATCGTGGCGAACTCGTCCCAGCCCACCCCGCTCACGCCCTCGACGACCACGAGCGGTCCGCGCAGTTCCCGCACGCCCGTGTACTCGATGTTCACGGCGGCGCTCATGCCACCTCATCGAGCCGGGCCAGCACGGTGTCCCGTGCCGCCGCCACCGGCGCGGTCCCGGTGGGACCCGCGGTCTCGCGGGCACGCAGGAGCGGGGTGAGATCCACCGCCTCGACCGCGTCCGCGGGAGCACCCGAGCCCACCAGCTCCAGACAGCGGTCGATCACCGTCAGTGCGGCTTCCACGAGTGCAGCCGTCTTCTCGGGGGCGCTGTAGGCGTCCGCGGGCGACAGAGCGTTCTGCTGGATCACGGCCTCGCGCAGCAGCCGCCCTGCCAGCACACCGACCCTCTCCTGGGGCGGCAGAGCCGTGATGCCGACCAGTTCGACCAGGTCGGCCAGCCGGTCGGCCTCGGCCAGCAGCCGCGCAACCCGCCCGCGCCGCACGGCCCACGCGGGGTCACCGGACCGGGCGTGCGAGGCGGCCAGCGCGAGTGCGTCCCGCGAGAAGGAGTCCGCCCAGGAGACGGCCGGGTAGTGCCGGGCGTAGGCGAGGTCGCGGTCCAGGCTCCACAGGCACCGCACGAAGCGTTCGGTGTGGGCGGTGACCGGTTCGGTGCGGTCGCCGCCAGGCGGGGACACGGCTCCGATCACGGTGACGGAGCCGGTCGTGCCGCCCAGGGTCCGCACCGCGGCGGCCCGCTCGTAGAACGCGGCCAGTCGCGAGGCGAGCCCCGCCGGATAGCCCTCTTCGGCGGGCAGCTCACCCATGCGGGAGGAGAACTCCCGCAATGCCTCGGCCCATCGGGAGGTCGAGTCGGCGATCAGGACGACGTCCAGGCCCATGTCGCGGAAGTACTCGGCGACCGCCGCACCCGTGTGCACGCTCGCCTCGCGGGCCATCATCGGCATGTCGGAGGTGTTCGCGATCGTCACGGTCCGCTCCGCCAGAGGGCCTCCCGTGCGTGGATCGGTCAGCTCGGCCAGCTCCTCGATGACATCCGCCATCTCATTGCCGCGTTCGCCGCAACCGACGTAGACGATCACGTCGGCGTCGCACCACTTGGCAATCTGCTGCAACAGCATGGTCTTGCCGGTGCCGAAGCCGCCCGGCACGGCGACCGTACCGCCGAGCGCCACCGGGAAGAGCAGGTCGACAGCTCGCTGGCCGGTGTGCAGCGGCCGGTCGGCCGACAACCGTTCCGCGACCGGCCGGGGCCTGCGCACCGGCCAGGACTGCGCCATCCGCACCTCGTGCCCGCCCACGACGGCGAGCACGTCGTCCGGGGAGTGACGGCCCGCCGGGGCCATCCGGGTCACCTCGCCCGAGCTGCCCGGTGGCGCCAGGAGCCGGAGAGGCACACTCGCTCCGATTTCTCCGAGAGTCTCCCCGGCCGTGACCTGCGTTCCCGCGGACACCCGTGGTGTGAACCGCCAGGAACGCCTGCCGGGCGCACCACTCGATCCGCCGCCCAGGAACTCCCCGGCACCGGCCAGGGGACGCAGCAGACCGTCGAACACGCCGCGGAGCAGTTCCGGTGCCATCCGCACCGACAGCGGCCCGCCCTCCGGCTCTGCCGGATGCCCCGGGGCCAGCCCGCCGGTGTACTCGTACGCCTGGACCGTGGCCGTGTCGCCCTGGATGGCGACCACCTCGCCCGGCACCCGTGCCGCCCCCAGCACGACCGTGTCGTGCATGGCGACCGTGGGCGGGCAGGTGATCTCCACAAGAGGACCGGCGACCCGGAGGATCCGCGGGCAGTTTGGGCCGGTGCCCGCGGCTTGCGGGTCCGTCCCCCGGCTCCCCGGGGCGGTCATCGCGGCTCCCACAGCACCTCGGCCCGCGCGCCCAGCCGACTCAGGGCCCGTTCGGCGAGGGCGTCGGCCGACAGATCGACCCGGCGGCCGGGCACCTCGGCCGTCACCCCGCCCCCTGCGGCAGCCGTGACCCGCACCCCTGCCCCCAACAGGGCCCGCGCCGTCTCGGCGAGCCGGGCCTGCGCAGGGGGACTCTCCGCCAGCGCCCGGCGCACACCCTCGCGGACCGCACACCTCAGTTCCGCGTAGACCTCCGCGCGGGCCGCGAGCTCCGCTGCCCAGGCATCCTGCACCGCTCGTACCCGTCCCCGCTCCGCCTCGGCGATCCCCTCGGTCGCGCCTAGGTCCCGCGCCCGCGCAAGCACCTCCTCCGCCGCGGCGTGCGCGGCGCGCAGGGTCTCGGCAGCATCGGCCCGTGCACGGTCCCGGACCGCGGCGGCCGAGGCACGGGCCGCGCGCAGCAACTCCGTGCGTACCGGGTCCAGCGCGTCCACGGAAGCGGTCACCGGGGCATCACCACCGTCAGCGGGCGGGACGGGCCGGGCGCCGTGGCCTCGGCACCCAGCGCTTCGGCGGCCTCCGCCGTGAGAATCACGAGGCCGGTCGTGCCGGGGAGTGCCCGCCAGGCGCGGCGGACAGCGTCCGGGCCTTCCGCGAAGACGACGCCGACCCCTGCCAGCGCCAGCCCGCACACGTCGGTCCGTGCCCCGATGGCGGTCACGGTGCCCATCTCAGGCCCTTCCGATCAGCAGGATCGCCACCACCAGGCCGTACACGGCGATGCCCTCCGCAAGCCCGACGATCACCATCGCCCGGCCGAACATCTCCGGGCGTTCGCTCAGCGCGGCGAGCGCCGCCGCGCCCGTGTACGCCACGGCAATCGCAGACCCGATCGACGCGCCGGCCACGGCGATGGCCGCCCCGATCAAGGCGGACCCGTTGACTCCGCCGGACGCGGCGGCCTGGGCCGAAGCCTGCGCGGGGGCCGTCAGAGCCGTGGCCAGGACGACACAGGCGCCGCCCAGCAGCACCAGGTTGGTGGCCAGCAGCCACCGGAAGGCGTGTCTCGCCCTGCGTCGCCGCAGCAGCCGGGCGGCGCCGAGCACCGCGGCCAGAACAGGCAGGACGATCAGCCAGGTGAGCATGGGATCACCTTCGCAGCACGGTCGGCGGATTCCGCCACAGGAACGTGCCAGGGGCAGAACGGCCGACCTTCCGCCTCGAAGAGACGGGAGAAGAGCTCGTAGTACTCCAGCCGCAGGGCCTGCACACCCGCCACCAGGGCCTCCAGGGCGAACGAGAGGGCCGTGCCCACGGCGAACAGCACCGCGGCGCCGGCCACTCCGACGCCGCCGCGCCCGGCCAGGCCGAGGGTGCCCCGCCACACCAGGTCGGCGAGCGCCGCGTGGGTGAGGCCGAAGGCCGCGAGCCGGGCGAACGACAGGGTGTTGGTGCCCGTACGCACGACGACGTCGAACAGTCGTACAGCTGTCTCGGCGCATCCGGCCGCGCCGCCCGCTGTGGCCCGGAACAGTCCGAGGGCCACCAGGACCAGCCCGGTCGCCCCGAGCACGGCCCCGGCAACGACCGCAGGCGGCCGATGCAGGAGCAGCCCCGCGGCGGCCAGTGCGAGCCCCAGGTAGAACAGCAGCCCGGCACAGCCCGAGGCCGCGTACAGGGCTGTTCCCCAGCCGTGCTCCCGCACCCGGTTGACCGCCCCGGCGGCATGCGCGACGGTGAGCAGCCCCGCTCCGAGGACCACGGCGGCGGCGAGCAGCCGGGCCGGGCTGTCCAACGGATTCAGCCACAGGACCGGCAGCAGTCCGGTCGGACCGAAGAACTCTCCGTAGGCTGCGCCCGCGACCACGGCGGCGCCCCCCGCGCCCGCCAGAAACGGCCACAGCGGGCGCAGCGCGGCGAGTCGGCGGGGCCGGCCGAGGCGGAGCGCGAGCGCGCCGAGGACCAGCAGCGCCCCATGGCCCACGTCACCGAACATGATTCCGAACATCGCGACGTAGGCGAGACCTGTCGGCCACGAGGGGTCGAGGTCGGCGTAGGCCGGTGTGCCGTACGTCGTCACGAGCGGCGTGAAGGGCGCGGGACCGCCCGACCGCAGCAGCGTCGGCGGATCCGCGCCGCGCGGGGACGGCAGCGGTACCAGCGCGCCGCCCGCAGCGGACAGCCGGTCCGCGACGCGGGACACCTCGGCAGCCGGGCACCACCCGGCCAGCGCGGCCACCTCCCCGTGCCTGACAACGCCTTCCCTGAGCTCTTCCAGCTGAGCCTCGCCCGCCAGCAACTCGACGTCGCCCAGCTCCTGGAGCAGATCGAGATCGGGGGCCTCGGCGGCGAGGACGGCCGGGCCCGCGCCGCCCGGCCCGGTGGCCTTCGTGGCACCTCCCCGCAGCCGCTGCAGCCGCACCGCCGCTGCTCCCGGAGCAGCTTCCTCGGGGCGGTCCAGTTCCACGCACCCCGCCTGGGCGATGCGCACCAGCGTGTCTCGCAGGGCCGCCTCCGGGACGATCACCGCCACGCGGCGCATCCGGACCGGTGTCATCACCTCAGACCAGGGCATCGAAGACCTCCAGGGGCCTTCCGCCGCGCGCCGCCGCCTCCAGTGCCGCTCGCACCCGCCAGGCGTCCACGGACAGCACCGCGACCGCCCCCACGACCACCCGCGGCCCGTGGCGGCCCTCGCGCAGCATTGCCGCCCCGTCGGCGTGCACCGTCCGCCACCAGTGGGCCTCGGCCTTCCACAGAGCACCCGGGTCCTCGGCCCCCGCCAGCACCCAGCCCGCCGTCGGAGGAAGGCACTCGCGGAACTCCTGGTACGAGTCGGCCGCCGGTGCCCGCGCTCCGAGCAGCCGGGCCGAGTCCCGCCGCGCGGGCTCCGGCAGAGAGCGCCGGTGCACGAATCGTTCACGGGCCGCCACCAGGGCGGCGCGCCCCCGGGCCCATCGGCGCGCCGGCGGCACCGCGACGGCGGTGCGCCGCGCCGCGGCCATCCGCATGCCCGTGACCAGGGCCCACGGTGTGTCACCACCCGGATCGCCCCAGGGCGAGGCGGTGAGGGCCGCCCGCAGTTCCGCGGGTGTGCCGGCACGCGCCAGATTCCGCCAGGCGGTCTCCAGGGCCCCGAGCCGGTACGGTTGCGGGGTATCCGCGCGGGGACCGTTCGGCGCGGGCAGCCGGGAGGCCACGTTGGCGATCTCGAACCCCGCTGCCAGCGGAACGAGCAGACGGACACCGTCCCGGGGCAGCCACCCGGCCAGCACCCGCAGGTGCCACAGCAGCGTGGCGGCCACCGCCCGCTGGACTTCGGGCAGGCCGGCCGCCGTCCGCGTGCTTCTCGCGTACGGCGTCGCCGTCAGGCATTGAAGGGCGCCGTCGAGCGTTTCACAGGCCGCGACCTCCCGCGCACCGACCGCGCCGGGATGCCGGGCGACGAGGGCCCTGGCACGCACCGCCCCGGCGGTCCAGCCCGCACTCATGGCACTCCGCCCCGGCCGGGGCCGCCGGCCTGGCGCAGTGCGTCGGTCACCGCGCGGTCCACCAGCTCCGGAATGCGCTCCCCGGCCTGCCTCCGGACCGCCGAAGCAGCGCGGTCTCCTGCGGCGCGAAGGGCGTCCGCATCCCGCCGGGCTTCCCGGAGGACGGATTCCGCGGCCTGCCGACGGAGCTCGGGAGCCTGCTCCCGGGCCGCCGCCATCAGCTCCGCCGCCTCCCGCGCGGCGTCCCGCCGCACGGCTGCTGCTGCCTCGTCCGCCGAGGCCCGGATCTGTGCCGCCTCCCGCTGTACATCCACCAGCCGTGCGAGAGCGGGCTCCAGCTCCGCGGTGCGTTCGGCCGTACGGTCGGCGGGCACGCCGGTGGCGGACGCTCCCGGTGTGCCCGCCGGACGGAACCGCTCCAGGAAGTTACGCAGACCCATCGGGTGCCTCCCGTCGGTCGGCTGCTCCTTCATTCTCACCGCTCCCGTTCCACCCCGCACCGGATGGGGCCGTCACGCCGTTCCACCAGGGCCGTCCGGCTCCCGGGGAGGAAGGGCGGCCGGAGCGGAAGACCGGGACCGGCGGAAGCGGCCGTGCATGACGGCATCGTGGAGCCGGCCGGGTACATGCCTCCGGCCGGTGGCGGAGGCGGAAGGCAACGCTGATGTCGCCGAGGTGAGGAACCTCCTCACCGTCGGAAGACGACGGTACGGGGAGACCCGGGGGTACGGGGGCGCGGCCCAGGGGCGTGCCGTCCCGCGACTCGGCCGGTGCGGGCCGGTGCGCATGCCGCCCAAGGGTCACGTCAGGCCGCCGCTGCCGTAGGGGGCATAGAGGTCGAGCAGCCGGATCCGGGAGGCGTGCAGTCGCTGGGCGACCACCCGGCCGACCCAGACCGCGATCGCCCGGCCGAACTCCGGGTCCTCGGCACACACGGCCCGGACCGCCTCCGCGTCGAACTCCCAGGCCCGTACCGGGCTCATCGCCTCGGCACCCAGGTGCCAGGCGAAGGGCGGGAAATGCCAGGACCAGCCGACCAGTTCGCCGCGTCCGACCGACTCGATGACGGCGGGACGACGGCCCGGCACATGCAGGTCGAGGGCGACGGTGCCGGTGCGGATTATCCAGAAGTGGTCGGCGTGCCGCCCCTCCTCGAACAGGCGGGCGCCCGCGTCGAAGGAGACTTCGCGGGCGAGGCGCATCAGGCGCTCGCGGTGCTCGGTGGACAAGGCGGTGGTCATGGTGGTGGCGGAAGTCATCACACCGGCTCCCTTCGTGGTCTCTGCTTCCAGCGTGAGCGCCTGTGGGGCCCGCCATCACGGGCCGATCGGCTCCGATCAGGGCCCGTTCCGCCCCCTCTGCGTCTGCGGCGAGGACCGGCATGCCCAGGCCACTCGGCGGCCGGCCCCGGCAGCCGGGCCGCCCGTCCGCTGTCACGGCGCACCGGCCGGGCAAAGTGCCGGCCCCGGTCGTCCTCACGGGGCCAGTGAGAAGTAGTTCTCCTCCTCCTGCGTGAAGTGCAGGCGGAGGACGGTGTGCAGCCCGTACAGGCAGCAGCGCAAGTCGTCGAGCTGACCGGGGGACAAGCCGCCCTCGGCGTGGGCCAGCCGCAGGTGGGTCGCGATGCGGCGGGAGAGGCGTTCGATCTCGGTGTGGGCACGGCTCATGGTGGCCGTCGACTCCGGCCCGCCCAGAGTGGGCGCGAGTGCGGGGTAGAGCTCGTGCTCCTCGGCGTACTCGTGGGGAAGGAGCCGGTCGGTGAGCAGCCGGTGCACTCCTTCGACGGCAGCCAGAGCCTGCGGTCCGGAACCGTCCGAGAGACGGTTTGCCGAATCGCGCACCGCTTCGAGCACGTCCTGGAGGTCGTCGTGTTCCGAAGCGAAGCGGTGGATGAGTTCCTCGGCCGCGGGCGTCAGCGCCGGCCGCGCTGTGCGGTCCACGCGCAGCGCGCGCAAGGCGTTCAGGATGACCAGCACGTCAATGACCTCCTGGAGCAGGGCACCCGGGGCGGGCGGCAGCAGGCCGAAGGCGGCCGCGGCCATCGCTGCCAGGGACATCGCCATTCCGCCCAGGGCACTCTGCACGGCGATCCGCCGGGCCCGTACGGCGACGAAGACGGCGTCGGCGAGCCGGTCCACCCGGTCGGCGGTCAGCACGATGTCGGCCGCTTCCGACGAGGCGGTGGAGCCGCGGGCGCCCATCGCCACACCGATGTCCGCCGCGGCCAGCGCGGGGGCGTCGTTCACGCCGTCCCCCACCATGACGGTGACCGCGCGCTCGCGTTCGGCCCGTACGACGGCGACCTTGCCGCCCGGGTCGAGCCCGGCGCGGACCTCGTCCAGACCGAGGACGGCCCCCACTTCGCCGGCCGGCTCCGCGCGGTCGCCCGTCAGCATCAGCAGCCGCTCGATGCCGGCGGCCCTCAGATGGCGCAGGGTCCGTGCGGCGTCGGGGCGCAGGGGGTCCCGGAGGAGCACCGCCCCCGCCGGACCACCGTCCACGGTCAGCCAGGCCACGGCCGCGCCGTCGAGAAGCGCACGGTTGTCCACCGCCCTGGCCCAGGGCGGGCGGGCGCCGGGCGTGTCGAAGCGGCCGACGGAGAGCCGGTGCCCGTCCACGGTGCCCGAAGCACCCCGGCCGGGCTCCTCGGTGACATCGGACGGGACGGACAGGGTCAGCTTCCGTTCGTGCGCGCTGTCGACGATCGCCGCGGCCAGGACATGGGGTGAGTACTGGTCCAGCGAAGCGGCAAGCCTCAGTACCTCCGCCGGCTGCCATCGGGGTGCGGCGAGCACATCCACGACGCGGGGACGGCCGCGGGTGAGGGTGCCGGTCTTGTCGAGCAGCAGGGTACGGGCCCGGCCCAGGTTCTCCAGGGCGCCACCGTCACGCATGACCACCCCCAGGCGCGAGGCCCGGGAGAGTCCGGAGACGATGGCCACCGGCGCGGCCAGCAACAGCGGACACGGGGTCGCGACCACCAGCACCGCGACCGCCCTGACCGCCGAGCCGCTGAGCAGCCAGGCCGCTCCCGCCACCGCCAGGGTGAGCGGAAGGAACCAGGCCGCGTAGCGGTCGGCCAGCCGCACCACGGGCGCGGACCCGGCCCCGGCCTGCTCGGCCAGTCGCACGATCGCAGCGTACGTGCTGTCCTGCTCGGTCTTTGTGGCGCGCAGCTCGAAGGCGCCGCCGGCGTTGACCACACCGCTGCGGACGGTGTCGCCCACCGGCCGTTCCACGCTCAGGGACTCGCCCGTGAGCACGGATTCGTCGAGCTCGGCCGCCCCGCCCTCCAGCCTCCCGTCCACCGGGACGACCTCTCCCGGACCCACGACGAGCAGGTCACCCGCGGCGACTTCGCTCAGCGGAACCGTGGCGACGCCGTCCGCTGTACGGCGTCGCGCGGAGCGGGGCACGTGCTCCAGCAGTGCACGCAGGTCGTGCGAGGCGCGCCGCCGTGCTGCCGCCTCCAGCGTTCGTCCGGTGGCCAGCATCAGCGCGATGAGCACCCCGGCCAGGTACTCACGGACGGCAAGGGTGCCTCCGAGAGCGAGGACCGCGATCAGGTCGACACCCGTACGGCCGTGGCGGAGCGCGGTGACCACCCAGCCCACCGCCGGTGGGACCGCGACCAGGGTGCCCAGGCCCCACAGCAGGTCGGCGAGGCCCTCGTCGCCGGTGAGCCGGGCGGCACCTCCTGCGGCGAGGGCCGCCGACGTGACGGTCAGCAGCGCGGGCTCCAGCCGTGAGGCGACCGCTCCGGCCGGAGAGCGCAGCCGTGTGACTAGGGCGGAGCGGTTCATGATGTACCCCTGTCCGTCCGGCATCGTTGCCTGCGGTCCCGTCCTTGTCCATCACACCCCGGCCAGGCGGCCCTGCGGCAGGGGACGAACGGCTCTGTGACCAGGGCCGTACAGACATTCTTCGCGCTCCGGGCCCGGTGCGGTGACCGAGGCGGGCGAACCGGCGCGGCGGCGAAGCCCGCAGCGGCATTCATGCCGCCCGTTCGGGTCGGCTGCCGTGCTGGGTGATCCGCAGGCACGGCTGGACGCGGCGAGGAGGGTGCCTGCGAAGGCGGCTCTCCTGCTGGATGCCGACATGTCCGCGGGCAGAGGGCTCGACCTGCCTCGGGCGCTGCTGCGCCGGATCGCCGGAGCCGCGGCCGTCGTGGTCGATGCCGGGTACGGGGTCCCGGGAGAGGCCGGTGAGGGAGCCGGGCTCACCCGGTTCCTGGCACCAGGGTGCGGACGGCCGTGCCGGCGCCGTGCTCAGGCGTTCGGCGGGTGTCCGGGACGACTCGGCTCAGTGGATGTCCGGAACGACGGCGACGGGGCAGGAGGCATAGTGCAATACCGCGTGGTTCACCGGTCCGAGGTGCGGACCGCGGTGTCGGCCGGTACGGCGAGCGCCGACTACCAGGAGTTCCGCTTCCGCGGCCTCCTCGATGAGCACCTGGTGCACAGGTCCCTGCACCACGGATCGGCGGACAGCGGCATCGGGCCCGGTGCGTTCCAGTACGGCCAGGACGTCTTCGAGGTGATTCTCGGCCTGCTGACGGTGCGCGGAGGCCGGGGAGCTGACGAGGAGCGGATGATCTGCGGTTTCGTGGGCAGGGCAGCGCCAGGCACGTACGGCGATCAGTTCGCCGTGGCGCGATGCCGCCCGGGAGAGTGCGAAACGGGCGGCTGCCGACGGCCCCGGGGCGTCGCCGATTCCGACGACGACGCGGCCCGGCTCCGGCCGGACTCCCGGTGCCGTCGCCGGGATCACGACCACCGGACAGTGGGACCGGCCCGCGACGGCGAGACTCACGGAACCCAGGAGCATGCCGGCGATCCGGCCACGGCCCCGGGAGCCGAGGACGACCAGGGCCGCCTCATGGCTCTCGCGCACCAGGGCGTCCGACGCATCCTCGGGCTGCACGTCGGCGATCACCTTCACCTCCGCCCGGAGACGATGCACACGCTCCTGCGCGGATGCGACGAGATGCTCGGCGAGGATCTGCTCGGCCGGACGCCCGGTGTCGAAGGTGGGACGCATGCCTTCGTAGCGCTCCCACAACGACGCATGGACGACGCGCAGGGGAAGCCGTGAGCGCGCCGCTTCCGCCGCGGCCCAGTCCAGGGCACGGAGGCTGCCCTCCGAACCGTCCACTCCGACGACTACCGGTAGCTGCACGGCTCCCACCGCCCTTCCTGTTCGGATGGCTGCCTGCTGCTGCGATGTGTGTGGTCTTGGTTTCCGCGGGTCGCGGTCGTGGTTTCTAAGGTTCGACGGTCAGCACATGGTCGAGGGGACGCCGTGGGGTGCGCGGCCCGCTCGGCCCGTACCCGAGACGGATGATCATCTGCGGGTGTCCTGTGCCGAAGACCGGGTCGCGCAGAATCCAGCGCAGGTCCGGCCATTCCAGGGGCTGGGTCGCGAACGACGTGGACACCCGATGGAGCGTGGCGGTGAGCAGAACGCGTTCCAGGGCCTGACCGGCGCGCAGCCAGTCCGCGGCGTGGTCGTCCGGCGTGCTCAGCAGGGCCAGTTGAGGCCGGTTCTCGAACAGGACGCGGGCCCGGCCCGGGACGACCCGGGTCCCGGCGAAGTCGCGTGTGGTGGCTCGTTCGGAGGCGTCGCGGGGGCCGAAGGCGTAGTCGGGGATTCCGTCCACGGGAGCCTCGCTCCTCGTGTCCCGGGTCCAGCGTTGTTGCTCTGCCTCCCGCTCCGGGGCGCCGCGGTCGTACCCCTCGGCGTCCCGGATCAGTCCGAGCACGGTCTCCAGGTGGACCGGGGTCAGGAACGCGAAGTCCGCGCCCTCGGCACGGGCCGCGTCGGCGAGACGCGCCCGGACGTCGTCGGGGACCGGCCGTTCGTCGAACGGGTAGCGACTCGTGTGCCGGTCCTTGACCGCCGGGTGGAGAACGGCGAGGGCTTCCTCGGCGGGTTCCAGTGGCGCGTCGGGGCGGACGCCGAGACGGACGGTCGCCAGTACGGCGGGGTCCGACGGCACGGGCAGCAGCGCGGTGACTGCGTCCAGGCGGTGATGCGCGGCGGACACCCGCAGGTTGAGCAGGGCCGCGCCGCAGCCGATGTGAAGGGCTCGGGTGGAGGGGTCGGCCTCCGGCATCGCGCGCTCGAAGTCCGCCCGGAGCGTGAGGGTGCGGCTTCGACGTCCGTAGTGGAAGAGCCAGGGCTGGGCGTTGTGCATGGACGGGGCGGCGGTGGCATCGGCGACGAGGCCGGCCAGCGCGGTGTCGTCGAGTGCTTCGGTGAGCATCGGGGGTCTCCCGGAGGTCGGGAAGGGCGATGGCTTCAGTATGAAGCGGATCGCCGCCCGGTACGTATGGGCCGTTCGTCCCACGCCCGGTACCGGACGGCTCCTCGGCAGGGGTACCTGCGTGCGCTCGGGCGGGGCCGCCCGTCCGGACCGTGCCGGGCCCGTGTGCCCCGGCACTTCCCCGGGCTCCCGGCTCTGCCGGAGCAGGGGGATTTCGTCCGGCTTCCCTCTCCGCCCTGCGATTGCGCACACCGGACCCCGTTCCCGGGCCCGGCCGGGCCCGAACGGAAGACCTCAGGCCGATTCCGGGCCTTCGAGTCGACACTCCACGCTGACGACGCCTTCCACGGACTGTGCGAGGCGGGCGGCGACGGGAATGAGGGCGGCGTCGGGGACGTGACCGGTGAGCGTGGCCACACCCCAGGTGACGCCGACCTTCACGTCCCGGTGCGAGTCGGGGAACAGGCGGTCGACGACCTCGCGGCGTATCTCGGCGGCGAGGTCGTCGTCGGGGCGCAGGAAGATCTTGAGGAGATCGGCGCGGCTGACGATCCCCTTGAGCCTGCCGTCGGCGTCGACGACCGGGAGGCGCTTGACACGCCGGTCGGCCATGAGCCGGGCGGCCTGCGGGAGGGGCGCGCCGGGCTCGATCGTGATGGCGGGACTCGTCATCAGCTCCTCGGCCCGGACCGAGCCGGCCTTGGCCGTGTCGCCCAGGCGGCGCATGTGGTCGATCATGCCGGGCGGGTAGTCGTGGAACTCCTCCTTCGGGAGCAGGTCGGCTTCGGAGACGACGCCGACGACGCGGTCCCCGTCTTCGACGACAGGTACGGCGGTGACCTGCCACCGCTCCATGGCGTCGGCGATCTCCTTGAACTCCGTGGCGGGTGTGACGGTGACGACGGCCTCCGTCATGACGTCGTTGACGGTGTACCGGGTGGAGGTCATGGCAGGTTCCTCGATGGGCGTGGGCGAGCGGCCGAGCGCCGTCGCGGGCGAACAGGGGCGGAGGGGGGCCGACGGGGGCGTGGCGCCGGATCCGCGACGGGCGAGGCCCCGCGGCGCGAACGGTGTGTCCCCCGTCCTTCATTCACAGCCTCGCACCGGAGGGAAGGGGCTGCAGGACCGGCCGGGGCGGGAGGGGCCCGAAAGGTCCCGGCGGGGACCGACCGGCCCATGTGGAACCGGCCCGCGCCGGGGCAGCCTGGGGGAGAACCTCATCGGGGACCCAGGAAGAGGGGGCATTGTGAAGACACTTGCTCTCCGGGGCCCGGGACGGACCGCGTGGCAGGACGTTCCGGACCCCTTGGTCCAGGACGCCGTCGACGTGGTGAGTCTTGCCGATGCCGTCCTCCCGGCCGCATGCCAGGTCGGGGCGCCGAACGGCGGCGTTCGGCCCGGCGGTACCGTCCTCGTGGGCGGTGCGGGCCCCATCGGGCACGCCGCCAGCCCCCACAGCCCCGGACGTGTCGTCGTCGACCTCGCCGAAGCCTGGCAGGCCGTCGGGCGGTTGCCTTCGTCCTTGTTGATCACCCACCGTTTCGAGGCCGGGCAGACGGAGGGGTTCCACGACGTGTTCTCCCACGCCGCGGACACCGGTGCGCCCGAGGTGGCACTGGGAGGACCGCAGCACAACGAGACCATCGCCCCGGCCCGGCCATGAACACAGCACATTCCTGGGACTTCAACGGCTATGACCCCAAGGCGGAGCGGACGACCGAGGCCCTGTGCACGCTCGGCAACGGCAGATTCGCCACCAGGGGCGCCGCGCCCGAGTCGTCTGCCGACGCGGTCCACTATCCCGGTACCTACGCGGCCGGGTGTTACGACCGGCTCTTCTCGGAGGCCGCGGGAGAACGGGTCGGTAACGAGGACATGGTCAACCTGCCCGACTGGGCGCGGTTGCGTTACCGCTGTCTGCCGGACGACGGGCCGGCGGGGGAGTGGCTCACGCCCGATGATCCGAGTCTGCGGCGTCACAAGGTGTCGCTCGATCTGCGGGGCGGCGTTCTCACCCGCCGCCTGTTCTTCCAGGACGGCCACGGGCGTCGGCTCGGCGTCACCCACACGAGAATCGTCCACATGGGCGACCCGTATCTCGCCGCCCAGAGAACGACCTTTCACGGGTACGGCTGGAGCGGGGCCGTGGAGGTCGAGTCCGTCATCGACGGTGACGTCACCAACGCCGGTGTCGAGCGGTACCGGGGGCTGGGCGGAAGCCATCTCACCGGCCACCGCGCCGGAGTCGAGGCGGACGGTGTGGCCTGGCTGTCCTGCCGGACCCGTTCGTCCCGGATCCGGGTCGCCGTTGCCGTGCGGACATCGTCGCGGCCGCTCGTGGCGGTGGGGTCGAGCTGCTCGGCGACCGGAACGGTCCAGAGATTCAGGCTGCCGGTTTCCCGCGGGCGTTCCGCCGCTGTGGTGAAGTGGGCCGCGTTGTACACATCGCTGGACCGTCCTCCTGGCGACCCGCTGCCGCTTGCTGTCGAGCACGTGTCGCATACGGCGGCGTTCGAGGTGCTGCTGGCGTCCCACCGCGCGGCCTGGGAACACCTGTGGAGTCAGGGCGAATTGACGGTACCGGGCGAACCCGGACGCATTCTCCGGCTCCATCTCTTCCACGTCCTGCAGACGCTGTCCCCGCACACGGCCGAGCTGGACGTCGGGGTGCCCGCCAGGGGCCTGCACGGCGAGGCGTACCGGGGGCACGTCTTCTGGGACGAGCTGTTCGTACTGCCCTTCCTCACCCTGCACTTCCCGGAAGTGGCGCGGAGCCTTCTCATGTACCGCCACCGTCGCCTGCCCGCGGCCCGTGACGCTGCCCGCCGGGCGGGCTCGCGAGGGGCGATGTTCCCCTGGCAGAGCGGGAGTTCGGGTGCCGAGGAGACGCAGACACTGCATCTCAACCCCCGCTCCGGCCGTTGGCTGCCCGACCACTCGCACCTGCAGCACCACGTCGGATCGGCCATCGCCTGGAACGTGTGGCGGTACGGGCAGAGCACCGGCGACACCGGATTCGTCCAGGGGCCGGGGGCGGAACTGCTGCTCGACATCGCCGGCTACTGGGGATCCGTGGCCACGTACGACGCCGGTATCGGGCGCTACCGCATCCGCGGTGTGGTGGGCCCGGACGAGTACCACGACGCCTACCCCGGCGCCGTTGATCCCGGGATCGACGACAACGCGTACACCAACGTGACCGCGGCCTGGGTGCTCGCACGCGCACTTGAGGTGTTCCGCGGGCTCCCCGAGGCCCGTCGACGGGAACTGGCCGAGCGGCTCGGCCTGGACGACGGGACCCCGAGCCGCTGGGAGGAGATCTCCCGTCGGCTGTACGTGCCGTTCCACAAGGGTGTCATCAGCCAGTTCGAGGGCTACGGCGAGCTGGCCGAACTGGACTGGGACGCCTACCGCTCCCGTTACTGCGACATCCGTCGGCTCGACCGGATCCTGGAATCCGAGGGGGACACGGTCAATCGCTATCAGGCGTCCAAGCAGGCCGACACGCTCATGCTCGGCTATCTCTTCCGCCCCGCCGAACTGCGCTCACTCTTCGACCGTCTCGGATACCGGCTCGACGACGAAGTGTGGCACGCGACGGTCGGCTACTACCTGGGCCGTACCAGTCATGGTTCGACCCTCAGCAGCCTGGTGCACGGCTGGGTACTCGCGCGCGAGAGAGGCCCGGACGCCTGGCGGTACTGCGAGGAAGCCCTGCTCAGCGATGTGGCGGATGTCCAGGGCGGCACCACCGGCGAAGGCATTCACCTCGGCGCCATGGCAGGCACCCTCGATCTCGTCGAGCGGGGCGTCGCAGGACTGGAGGCAGGCGCGGACGGGCTCCGTGTCGATCCCATTCCGCTCAGGGAGGTGCCGCGCTGCACGTTCACGTTCTGCCATCGCGGGCACAGAGGCATCCGTGTCCGGCTGCTGCCGGGCCGATTGGGGATTCGCGCGCCCCGCTCGCGGCTGGCCGCCCCGCTGATCGTGTGCCTGCCCGGCGGGCGGCTGGTGACCGTGGCCGCGGGGGAGCAGCACTGGTTCCGCCTGCCCGTGCGCTGACTCCTCGCAGGCCCCGCGCGGTCCGCTGGGACGACCACCGGATCGCTCGACTCGCCCGGGGCCTTTGTGCGAGCAGGCACGGGCGCATTTCTCAGTCCTCCCCGAGGGGCAACCGCTCGTCGGGCCGGTTGCCGGACGGGGCGGCGTGCGGCTGCGGCCCGGTGGCCCGTGGTGAGCGTTTGCCGGACCTGTCGGCCGGCGCCAGGCTGGGAGCATGGCGCGCGTACCGGCACCGGAGACGCTGACCGGGTGGGCTGTAGGGAGCCCCGGTCCGATCGGTGACGGCCCGCTGGTGCGTGTGCGGCGTGCGATGCCCCCGCCGGGGCCTGGTGAACTGCTGCTGAGGGTGGAGGCGTGCGGTGTGTGCCGCACGGACCTGCACCTTGCCGAGGGCGACCTGCCCCCGCACCGGGCGTCGACCGTTCCCGGCCATGAGATCGTCGGCCGGGTGGCCGCCGTCGGTGAGTCCGTCACGGGCTTCCGGCTCGGTGACCGGGCCGGTGGAGCGTGGCTGCGCAGCACCTGCGGCCACTGCCGCTACTGCCGTGCCGGCCGGGAGAACCTCTGCCCGGCCTCCCTCTACACCGGCTGGGACGCGGACGGTGGTTTCGCCGACATCGCCCTCGTACCGGCCGCCTACGCCTACCGGCTCCCGGAGGACCAGGAGGCCGCAGAGCTGGCGCCGTTGCTGTGTGCCGGGATCATCGGCTACCGCGCCCTGCGCCGCAGCGCCCTGCCGCCCGGCGGCCGGCTCGGGATCTACGGTTTCGGGGCCTCGGCCCATCTGGCGGCGCAGGTGGCCCTGGCCGAAGGAGCGACCGTGCACGTGCTGACCCGTTCGGCACGAGCCCGTGAACTCGCCGCAGACCTGGGCGCCTCCTCCGTGGGCGGTGCCTATGACCGTCCGCCCGAGCCGCTGGATTCGGCGATCCTGTTCGCACCGGTGGGTGACCTGGTGCCCGTGGCACTGGAGGCGCTGGACCGTTCGGGAACGCTCGCCGTCGCGGGCATCCATCTCACCGACATTCCCGTACTCGACTACCGGCGCCACCTCTTCGAGGAACGCGATCTGCGCAGTGTCACCTCCAACACCCGGCAGGACGGCCGTGACTTCCTGGACACGGCCGCACGGACGGGTCTGCGGGTCACCGTCAGCCCGTACCCCCTGGACCGCGCCGACCGGGCCCTGAGGGATCTGGCCGCCGACCGGGTCAGCGGCGCCGCCGTCCTCGTCCCGGGCTGAGCCTCGTTCCGGCCGGGCGGCCGCCGCAGTCCGTCACGGCAGCCGGGCAACGCATCCGGACCAGGAGCTGGCCGCAGTCCGGCAGGACGACGTCGTCATGTGTGAGCGATGACGGCGACGGGGGCGGTGGAGTGGTGGAGAACCGCGTGAGTGACCGGGCCGATGTGTGTGCCGGCCGAGGGCCGGCGGATGCGGCGGCCGACGACCCTCAGCCCCGCCTCGGAGCCTGCCTCCAGGAGTTGCTCGGAGGAGGGTCCGACCGTCGCCCGCAGCCGGGTACGTGTGCCGCCAGGGTCGCAGCATGTCGTCCAGGTCGGTGCGCTCGACCTGGGCGATCCGGGCGTTGACTTCAGGGTTGTACGCGTATCCGGACCCGGCCGGAGGGGGCGGCATCCAGCTGTGCAGCGCATGGAGTGTGCGGCCCCGCCGTGATGCCTCGGCGAACGCGAAGGAGAGCAGGGCGTCGCAGGGCCGGCCGGTGTCGACGCCCACGACCACGCCGCGGTCCAGGTGCCGGCCCTGGGCGTGCGGCAGCGCGTCCTCGGTCGCGCGTACCAGGACGGCGGGCTGCTCCACGCAGTGGATGACGGCCCTGCCACCGGAACCGAGGACGAAACCCCTGAGCGTGCCCGGCTTCCGGGAGCCGAGCACCAGCATGCTCGCGCCCGCTGTGGCACGGGCCAGTGAGGCCGCCGGCTGTCCGTCGAACGGTTCGGCGCTGATGTTCGGTCGCGGGTGCCGGTCCAGCGGTTCGTCGGAAGCTTCACGCAGGAGGGTCCGGGCCGCCCGGTGGCGCTCTGCGGAACCGGCCGCGGGAACGCCGGGGGCGGAGACCATGTTTCGGCGTGGACGAGATGGAGAGAAGCGCTGCGAAGGAGCGCTTCCCGCGCGGCCCAATGGGCTGTCGCGACACTTTCCGCGGATCCGTCGAGGCCGACGACGATACGCCGGTCCATGATGGCCCTCCTCGGGCAGGGCTGCTTCGGGTCGGTGAGGAACTCGCGTACGCACCGGCGGGTCAGACCCTCTTATCGCTGCTGCCCGGTGTCTGTCTGCACCTCGTCGGGCAGGTCGTCCTGCCCGTGGCCGAGCCGGTCGATCACATCCACGACTCCGTCGACGCTCCGGCACAGACGCAGGACGACGGGGAGGAGGCTGCGCCGGGCCAGGGTGCCGCTGAGGGTCACGACACCGTCGGTGACCTCGACGGTCAGCGACGAGGGACTGAGCCGCAGCGTGTGGGTCAGGACGTCTTCGAGGATCTCCTCCTGGATGGCGTGGTCCCTGCGCAGAAACAGCTGCAGGAGGTCGCTGCGGCTCAGGACACCGATCAGCCGGCCCTCGTCGTCGACGACCGGGAGCCGTTTGACCTTGTGCTCGTCCATGACGCGAGCGGCGCGGACCGCGCTCCACCCGGGAGCCGCGGTGATCACCGGGTGAGTCATGAGATCGACGGCGGTGTTGCCGGTGTCGTGCCGGTGGAACAGGTCGGCCTCGGAAACGACGCCCACGGGGCATCCGTCCTCGTCCACGACGGGCACGGCGGTGATACCGAACTCGTCGAGGAGCCGGACGATCTCCTTGAAGGCGGTGCCGCGCCGGACGCTGACGACTGCGGGCGTCATGAGGTCGAAGACGCTGCGATGCCTCATCGTCGCCCTCCTCTCACGCGGGAACTTCGGACCCGAACCGGGCCGAGACGTCCACCACTCCCGGCACCGTGCGCGCGGCACGCACCAGCACGTCACCGAGTGACGGGTCGGGGACGGCGCCGCTCAGACGGACGATGCCGTCGGACACATGGACGTACACGGTCGCGGAGCCCGCAGGGATCAGCTGGGTCGTGATCAGCTCGCGCAGTTCCTGGGCGATGTCCTCGTCCGGACGGAGATAGATCTTGAGCAGATCACCCCGGCTGACCACGCCCACGAGCCGTCCGCCGTCGACGACCGGCAGCCGTTTGAGATGTCCGCGGGCCATCAGCCGCGCGGCTCCCGCCATGCCCGCGTCGCGGGGCACCGTGACGGCAGGGACGGTCATCAGCTGACCGGCGGTGACGGCGCGGGACTCGTCTCCGCCCCGTGCCTTGAGCAGAAGGTCCGCCGCGGAGACCACACCGAGGACGCGTCCCTCGTCGGACACGACGGGCAGCGCACGGACCCGTCGGTGCCGCATGGCCTCCACGATGTCCTTGAACGGCGCTCCGCGGTCGACCGTGACGGCGGCGTGCGTCATCACGTCGTCGACGGTACGCAGATGCTTCATGGTTCCTCCAGGAACATGAGGCCCTGTGTCTTGGGTGTCGGCATCGTCGGCGCCCGCTGGCAGGGCCCCCGGGAACTGCTCGGCCCTGTTGCCGCTGCGTGAACGCTCAGGTGGGGTTGGTGTCAGGCGCAGGACCGCGATCCGGCCGCAGGTCGTCCACGGCGTATGCGAGGGACTGGTCGACACCGACGACACCGTCGACGGAGAGACACAGGAGCTCGACGATCGGAATGGTCGAGCGCTCCTCGACCGTGCCGCTCAGGGTGACGACTCCTTCCCGAACGGTGACCGTCACGCCGCCCGGAGTCAGCCGGAGAGTCCGGCCCAGGACCTCGTCGACGATCTCTTCGTGTATCGCGTCATCGCGGCGGAGCATGGGGCGCAGCAGGTCCGAGCGGCTGACGATGCCCACGAGCGTGCCGGTGTCGTCGATCACCGGAAGGCGTTTGACGCCCCGCTCGGTCAGGAAGCGCGCCGTCTCGACGATGCCCCACGAGGGCCGGGCCGTGAGCACGGGAGTGGACATGAGATCAGCGGCGGTGCGGGCGTCCATGGCGTGGGGGTCGACGGCCGCCGTGCCGCGTGGCTGGTCACGGCCCTCCGCCTCCGGCAGGCCCGCCTCCCTGCGGAGCAGGTCGGCCTCCGAGACGATGCCGATGGGACGGTGGCGGGCATCCACGACGGGCAGGGCCGAGACATCGTTGTAGGCCAGGCTCCAGGCGACCGTCTTGAGCGATGCTTCGGGGCTGGCCGTGGCCACGTCCCGGGTCATGACTTCTGCAACGGTGCGATGCATCATGATCCGATCTCCCTTTCGTGCAGGGGCGTGCCGTGACGGGCGACGGCAGCAGCGCGGCCTCACCACCCGGCGGACGGACCATGCGTGACCTCCTGGAGGGAGGCGGGCACGGGGGCGGTCACACGGTTCACGACCGCGACCACACCGTCGAGCCGTTCGGCAAGGCTGGTCAGGACCGTGATCTGGCGGTGGCTCTCCAGCCGGCCTTCCAGGGTGACGACACCGTCCACGACGTGGACGGTGACTGCGTCGGGGCCGAGCCCCATGGTGCTCACCAGCACGTCCTGGACGACGCGCTGCCGTATCTCCGCGTCGGGCCGGAGGAAGAGACGCAGCAGGTCCCGCCGAGTGACAATGCCGACAAGCCTGTCCTCGTCGTCCACGACCGGAAGCCTCTCCACACCGCTGCGCGTCATCAGCCGGGCGGCCTCCGGCGCGCTCTCCACCGCGTGAATGGTCACCGCCGGCGCCGACATGATCCCGGCAACGGTGCACTCTGCTCCGGACGGGGCCGTGGCACCGGCATCAGGACGCCGTGCCGCCTGCCGGCTCAGCAGATCGCTCTCGGAGACGACACCGACAACCCGGTCCTCGTCCCCGACCACGGGCAGTCCACTGATGTCATGCTGGGCGAGCAGTTTCGCGACCTCCTTGAAGGAGGTGGAAGGGACGACCGAGACGACATCGTCGGTCATCAGGTCTCCTACTCTGATGTGCTTCATGGCGGCACCCCCTGCTGCCTTGCAGAGATTCACCCGGACGCGATGCCGGAAGCTGTTCACTGACCACGATCCTTCGGGCCGCACGGGAACAGGAGGGCCGAATGGGGTGTGACCGGGACCGGTCGGACCTTGGTTCGGGCACCGCGGCACCTGGGGCCCGCAGGATTCCCCCGGCAGGGTCCACCGGACCCTGGGCGGGCCTGAACGGCTCTCTTCGCAGGGGCCGAGAGCCAACCTTTCAGCGGCTCCGGTGGGGGCTTCCCAATGCTGAAGTCAAGCCGCATGAGTGACAGGGGGTGTCACTTGGTGGCATCGTCCGTCACGAATCAGGGCCCACAGGATGTTGCTGGCCTCGGCTTTTCAGGGGGAGGTGGGGGTATCGAGGGGGAGGCCGGTTTTGGTGACGAAGCCGTCGAGGATGCCCGGCCGGTATTGGAGGCGTTTGAGCCGGTTGCGGACGAGCGTCTCGAGACGGTCGAGAGCGATCACGGCCAGGGTGGCGAGGCTGTGCCTGACGTGCGCCCACACCCACTCGACGGGGTTGAGGCCGGGCGAACAGGCAGGCAGCAGGAACACCGCCAGCCATTCCCGCTGGTCGGTCAACTCCCGCATCCGGCGGGAAACATGCGTGTTGAGCCGGTCCCCGGCCAACACGATCGGCGCACGGACGAGATGGTGGGCGCCGTCGATCAGCGCGATGGAGTCGCGCTCGCTCATGCTGCGGCGTTTGTTCCTGCCCGCCGGATGGGAGACCAGCCGGGTGCGTGACCCGGGCCGCACAGCGATCAGCCCGGCCACCGACAGGCGTCCCGAACGGCGCCGGCCGACCGTCACGACCGGCGTCACGCCACGCCGACCCTAAGGAACAGACTCGGACATGACGGCGGCCGTGCGGGGTCGCGAGATCTGCGTAGTAACTGGCCGGTCCGAGCGCGGCGGCAGCGGGCAGACCGGCATGGGCAGTGAGCGCTGGAGCCCACACTTCAGGGTTGTCCGTCGTTCCTGTTCTGGCCTCCGCCAGCGTCTCGATCATCCGGGCAGCCGGCCGACCACGTCGGCCTGTCAGGGCCCTGAGCGCATCGAAGCGGTCTGCCGAACCGCCAGGAGCCATGTCTTCATCGTGGCCGCAATCCGGCACGGGCACTCACGCGGGCGAGCGCGGCTCGACAACACACGACAACAACGGCAGGGCGATCCCCGTGTGGCCGGAACGCGGTCTCTTCCTTAACGTCGTCCCATGTCGGACGAGAAGAGTTCGGGCAAGCCGGGCAGGCTGCCGCGCTCG
>NZ_JBSFFY010000070.1:0-30462 GCF_053596315.1 Streptomyces sp. NPDC001732 | reverse complement strand
AATACATCCAGTATGCGGACGCCCCTCCGCCTTGCGATGCACCGCATCTGACGCCGCGCGCTGATCCACCGGGGATTACGGGACAGCCCTTAGGCCGTGCATCGAAAGTGGATCTTGAGCTGTGAATGATCACGGTTCATGCGTCGGGGAGATCTCACGGACGAACAGTGGGCGGTGCTGGAGCCGTTGTTGCCAAAGGGCACGAAGGCGGGACGGCCGCCCGTCTGGCCCCGGCGGCAGCTGATCGACGGCATACGGTTCCGGGTCCGGACCGGTACTCCGTGGCGGGACGTGCCCGTCGAATACGGACCATGGGGCCGGATCTACGACCTGTTCCGCCAATGGCAGCGGGACGGTACCTGGCACCGGATCCTCACCCGGCTCCAGTCCCTGACCGACGCGAAAGGCGCGATCACGTGGGACCTGAGCGTCGACTCCACGGTGTGCCGCGCCCATCAGCATGCGGCTGGGGCCCGCAAGCAGGGTGACCTGCAGAAGGCACCGCCGGGTGGTGTGTTCACCGAGCCCGAAGACCACGGACTGGGACGCTCGCGCGGCGGGTTCACGACCAAGCTGCACCTGGCTGTCGAGCACGGTCAGAAGCCCATGGCGATCGTGGTCACGGCCGGTCAGCGCGGTGACTCGCCTCAGTTCGAGCCGGTGCTGGGGAAGGGCCGTGTGCCCCGCCTCGGGCCGGGCCGGCCACGCGGCCGTCCCGATCGGGTGCGGGCGGACAGGGCGTACGCCTCCCGCAAGAACCGTGCCTACCTGCGCCGCCGCGGAATCCGCTGCACCATCCCCGACAAGGCTGACCAGGCGCACAACCGCAGAAGGCCCGGCTCCCGCGGTGGTCGGCCACCGCGCTTCGACCCGGTCGACTATCGCGAGCGTCATGCGGTGGAGTGCGGGATCAACCGCCTCAAGAGGAACCGCGCTGTTGCCACGCGATACGACAAGCTCGCGGTCCGCTACGAGGCGACCGTCCTCGTCGCGGCCATCAACGAGTGGCTGTGGCCCTCGGCCATCACGCGGTGGGATCCACGTTCCACGTCTCCGGCAGATCGCTGCCGCAGAAGACGCAGACGAAGTCGTCCTCACGCACGATGTTGTGCTCCTGGCAGCCAGGACACCTACGGAACACCACCGCGTGGGTGAAGCCGGAAGGCCGTTCGAGCCCTACGCTGCCCAGAGCCCGAGCGACTTCCGGCCAGGAGCCGATGCCAGGGCAGTACCCGGTGGACTGGTTGCTGACCTCGCGCACGGCCCACCGGCCCGCCTCGCCCACGAAACCGATCTCGCCAGCACTCAGAACCACGGCTCCGTCGGCACAGGCCACGTGCTCACTCCGTCGCGGCGCCAGCCGAAGCACACCGTCCGTGCCGACCACGAAGGTGAACGGCTCGGCCGGCTCCGCCGCCGATCGCCCAGAGATCCAGTCGTTGAATTCAGCTGCCGAGCTGATCCGGCACCCGCCGCTGTCAAGCCGGACCACAGCCTTCAGCTCGACCGGACCGACATATCGATAACTCCGCCCCCGCTCACTCACATCAGCCAACCTGGAGCACTTCCGACACACGCCCCAGGCCGGCAGCGTCCTCAACGAGTGGTGCGCGAGAGCAGAAGGCCGGAGGCCGGTACCGAACGGGGAAGTGTGTCACTTCCTTGACACACTTCGATGCGTCGGGCAATGTGTCACAGGGTTGATACACATCGCGAGGGAACGGGGTCGGCCATGTCTGCTGCCGCTGAAACGGAAAGAGCATGGCGGGCGAGGCTGGACACTCCTGTGCGATGGGTCGGTGCGGCGTCCGGTCTGGCCATCAACGCCCTGGTCTCCTTCAGCCCCGAGCCCGATGTGGATCTGCTGTACGGGTTCCCCGTATTCGGTCTGTGTGTCATGGGCGGCGTGTTCGCAGCGGATGTGGTCGCACGCCCGAGCCCTGGCCGGCTACGAGTGGCCGAAGTGGCGCCGCGCCGGGTCCGGGACCACTTGCCCCGATTCCTGGCTGCCGCACTGGTCACACAGGCTGTTGTCCTGACGGTGCTCCTGATCGTCGCCGCCGCAACGGGCTCGGAGGACGCCGACGGCCGTGCAGGACGCGCTCTGTCCGTCGCGTGCCCGGAGGGCACCCAACTGCTCTCACCCTGGCCCGGCCCCTACTACGCCTGGCCGACCCTCGGCGGCCTCGCCCTCGGCACCATTGCCTGCGCATTGCTTCTGCGCCACGTCACCGCGCGGCGCGGGAGCGACGACCAACGCCGCACGAGCGTCCGGGCAGCGGTCGGCGCTTGGGGAGTGGTGGTGACCGCCCCTCTTTTCGCCGTCTCCCTGACGATGGGCGTTGCGGTGCTGAGCATGTCCTGCGCGGGCGGAATGAAGAGCGTGGCCCTGTGGGGGCTGGCCGTCACGGCTCTCACCTCCGCACTGACCGCGTCCCACTGTCTGGGAGTCCTGCTGCTGCCGCAGGTATACATCAAGGCACGACCATGACGACAAACGGCATCAGCGTCAACGTCAACCAGGCTTCACCTGTCCCGCCGTACGAGCAACTCCGCGCACAACTAGCAGATTTGATCTCCGTCGGTCGGCTGAATCACGGGGACAAGCTGCCGTCCGTGCGCCAGCTCGCCTCCGACCTCGGGCTGGCCAACAACACCGTTGTGCGGGCATACCGCGAGCTGGAGACCGCCGGCCTGGTCAAGAGCCGCCGCGGCTCCGGCACTCAGGTCGTCGCTCCTGCGGCCACTACCGACATCAAGGTGAAACTCGCGGAACACGCGCGCAGTTACGCAGCCGCGGCCAGGCAGCTCAACGCTACTGACGAGGAAGCCCTCGCGGCGATCCGACAGGCTCTCGCATGCCGCGATGCGCCGTGACCCCAGAGAGGGCCTGGGTCGTGCTTCAGAAGTCCCGTCTGCCCGGCGGGTCACGTGCCGAGGAACTCCAGCAGGTCGGCGTTGAACCTCTCCTTGTCGCCCGGGACCATCGCGGTGCCGTGCGAGCCGCCCTCGTAGACCTTCAGGACGGCGTCGAAGATGATCTTCGCCGACCTGCATCCGGTCGCCTCGATCGGCACAACCTGGTCGTCGTCGCCGTGGACGACCGGGGCGGAGACGTCGATCTTCTTCAGGTCCTCGGTGAAGTCCGTGGCCGAGAAGGCGTCGACGCAAGCCACGCCGCCCTGGATGGTCTGCGCCATGCCCATCAGCCGGAACGCGTCCTTGTTGCCCTGGGTGACCTTGCTGCCCGCGCGTCCGGCGGAGAAGAAACCGACGGCGTGGCCGGGGCGGCGCCGCCGTCCAGGAGCTCGCGCTCCATGCGGTCGGCGTCCGGGTGCCGGAGCGTCCCGAAGACGAGCTCCATCTGCCGCTCCGTCACCGTCTGCCCGGCGGTGAGCCCGAGCGCGGGCAGGCCTCGCCCCATCCGCACCCAGGGCGGCAGCCCGGCCTGCTCCTGGACGTCCCTCAACGACTGGCCGACGGGGCGGCGGCCGTCCCCGGAAGTCACCCCGCGCACGTAGTACCTCCAGGCGTTACGCCTCTGCACCTTCGTGACACTGATCGTCCCCGCAGAGAACACCGGCTCCGACCTGCACAGAAGAGCGATCCCATGCGGCGGGAGGGTTCACCGGAACTTCACCGCCAATCCCGTGCCACGGGCCCCGGCGGCGCCCCCGGGCCCGCCTGCGGACACCACCGAGGCCATGCAAATGCTGCGCGGCCCCCAGTCCCCCACACCGCAGGAGCCTCAAAACCCGCCGGTAGACGTCTTTCTTCGCCAACTGGTGCACAACCACGTACCACCACCGGCGGCCGGAGCCGCCCCGCATCCAGTCACCGACCCTCTTCACCCCGACGGACAAGTGCCGTCGTTGCAGGTCAGAAGCACTCTCCGCATATTTGGTCAAGCACCGGGCAACCTACCTCGCGAAAGCTCGAGGCTAGCGGCCCCGGAAAGTGTTCGGCCTGGTAGGCCGGGTGGGCCTCGCGGAGCAGGTGAACGGAGGGCGGATACCACCTGGACAGTTGCGCCCCAGTGGCCCCGTTGATGCTTCCCTCTCCCGCCCCAACCCGTTCTGGCATGATGCGCTGTCAGTACCGGGGAGGGCTGCGCCGTTTGCAGAGGAGGGGCCGTGTTCGACGGGCTGGAGCCGGAGGACCCGCGGCAGGTGGGGCGGTACCGGATCGTGGCGCGGATTGGCGCGGGCGGCATGGGGCAGGTGTATCTGGGGCGTTCGCCCGGTGGTCGCCCGGTCGCGCTGAAGGTGGTACGTCCGGAGCTGGCCCGAAACATGGACTTCCGGCACCGTTTCGTTCGTGAAGTGACGGCGGCCCGCAGGGTGAACGGGGCTTTCACCGCTGGGGTTGTCGACGCCGAACCAGACGGTTCACCGGCCTGGCTGGCGACCGTCTACGTATCCGGTGTGTCGCTGGGCGAGGCGGTTGCCCAGCACGGGCCGTGGCAGGCCGAGCACGTGCTGGCACTCGGCGCCGGTCTGGCGGAGGCCCTGGAGGCGATCCACGCCGCCGGCGTCGTGCACCGCGATCTGAAACCCTCCAACGTCTTGCTGGCCCCCGACGGCCCCCGAGTAATCGACTTCGGCATTTCGACAGCGAGCGAGGCCAGCGCGCTGACCCACACCGGCATGACGATCGGCACGCCCGGCTTCATGTCCCCGGAACAACTCACCGGCCGGTCCATCGGGCCCGCCAGCGACGTCTTCGCGCTCGGCGCGGTACTCGCCCACACCGCTGTCGGCACCGGCCCGTTCGGCACCGGCACCCCTCACGCCCTGCACTTCCGCGCCGTGTACCCTCTCCAGTCACCGCCCCGGCCCTGCACGACGCGCCCACCCAGACCGCCGACCATGCCGCGCAAAGCCCCGGCGACCCGCCTCCGCCCCTCTCCCGGCGCAGCGTCCTGCTCGCCGTGACAGGTACGGCAGCCACCGCTGGACTCGCCGTCGCGGCCTGGAAGACCGCCGACAAGGGTTCCGGGTCCGCCGGCTCGCCCTCCGCCCTCCAGTCATCCGCACGGAAGCCCGTTCATACCACCGCTCCACCGGCCCCCCGCGAGCCAGGCCGGCAACTCTGGGCCTTCCAGACCGACGACGAGGTGAAGACGAAGCCAACCATTGCGAACGGCGTCGTCTACTTCGGTAGCAACGACAACAATCTGTATGCGCTGGACGCTGCCACGGGCAAGAAGCACTGGGCCCTCGACACCGGCAGTGTGGTCTACTCGTCGTCTGTTGTCGTGGGCGATCTGGTCTATGTGGGCACTTACCTCAACGGCCTGTACGCAGTGGACGCCGCAACCGGCAAAAGACGCTGGGTCTTCGCCGACGGATCGATATTCTGGTCGCCGGTCGTGGTCGACAACGTCGTCTACGTCGGAAGCAGTGACGAGCATTTCTACGCGGTGGACGCGGTGACAGGAAAACAGAGATGGAGCTTTCGCTGCCGCAAGAATGGCGATGTGACAAAGGCGCCGGTCGTGGTGAACGGTGTCGTGTACTTCACCAGTGACGACGGTCATCTCTATTCGCTGGACGCCGAGACGGGAAAGCAACGTTGGGCCTTCCCCATCCTCGACGGCGTGAACTCCGCCCCGGTCGTGGCCAACGGCCTGGTTTACGTCTCCAGTAGCCGCTTGTACGCGGTGAATGCTGCGACGGGGAAGCAGCAGTGGTCCCTCGTCGGCGCCAAATACAAGAACGTAGGTGCCGGCAACCGCGCTCTCTTGTCGCCGACTGTGGCCGACGGCGTGGTGTACGTCGGCGACAGCATCGAGTATCTGTTCGCGCTGGACGCCGCGACAGGCAAGAAGCGCTGGGCTTTCGAGACCGAAAGCAGTGTCTTCTCCGCCGCGGCTGTAGCGGACGGAGTGGTCTACGTGTGCAGTGACGACAGTAATCTGTACGCGGTGGACGCGCGAACAGGGAAGAAGCGCTGGGCCTTCCACACAGGCGCTGGTCTGGAGTCTTCCCCGACGGTGGCGGGCGATGTGGTCTACGTCGGAAGTAAGGACCACGCTCTGTACGCCATCCAGACATGACGCCAGCCCCTGTCGGCTTGACTCTGTCAGTGGTCTTAGAAGTTGCGCGGACAGGGGCGTTTCACGGTGGTCGGCTCGGGCTGTTGTCCCAGCCGGTGGGTGCTCCAGGTGCGGCGGACAAGGCTACGCACGGTACGCCTTCAAGTGGCCCTTGCACTTGGAGGTGCTCGCTCGGCAGGTCAACGTGCTCTCGTGGTCCGGTTGTGGCCATGACCTGTCACGGACTCAGATGCTGCGATGAAGGCTTGTACGAGGGGACGGTTGTCTCCTCGGCGAGTGGCCATGAAGATCCGGCTCATTGTGGGAGGCCCGTCGAGTTCAAGACGTTGGGCGCCTGCGGGGAGCAGCGTCGTGACGCTGTAGGGGGCGATGGTGACGCCGAGGCCGGCTGCGACGAACATGAGGATGGTGTGCCAGTTCGAGCACTCTTGTGCGACCTGGACGTCGATACCGGCGTCCCGTAGCGGCTGTGTGTTCACGTCGAACGCCTGGGCTCCTGCTGTACGTGGGAACAGGATCAGCGGGTCAGCGGCCAGTGCCGCTGCTTTCACATGGTCGCTGCTTGCGGCGGGGTGCTCTGTGGGGATGACGGCGACAAACCGTTCCGTTGTCAGCAGGGAAAGGTCGATGTCGTCTCGCTCCTCGGCATCCCGCACGATCCCGATGTCGGCCGTGCCCCGCTCCAGGGCTGTCAGGACATCGACGGTGAAACCGTCGTGCAGTTTGACCTGGACGTCCGGGCGGCGGCGAGAAAATTCACGGAGCCGTTCGCTGACGATCGCGGTGGCGGAGGTGATGAAGGCGACATCCAGGCGGCCGGTCTCGCCGCGCCCGACACGGCCGGCCTCGTCGAGGTCGGCCGCCAGACGGTCCAGAAGGCCCCTCGCCCGCGGCTGGAACGTCGCTCCTGCCTCTGTGAGGCGGACGCTTCGGGAGGTCCGCCGGAACAGCTCAACACCGACAATCTTCTCGAGCTGCCTGATCTGCTGGGACAAGGCCGGCTGAGCAAGATTCAGCCGCTGGGCGGCGCGGCCGAAGTGGAGCTCCTCGGCCACAGCCAGAAAGTACCGCAGATGACGGAGCTCGATTCGCTGATCCATAGTTCAAACTTATCGATAGAGGCTACCGCTTGTATTGGACATATGGGTATGGGGGACCGGAGGCTAGCGGGGAGCTGCACCCGAAGGGAAACCCGCCCCATGCCGTACACCTCTGCCCCGACCGTGGTCTCCTCGATCGCCTCACAGAGTGATGCCGACGCGTTCTGCGTGTTGAACGAGGAGTGGATCTCGCGCCTGTTCACACTGCAGGAAGAGGACCGGGCGGTTCTCGGAGATCCGTTCGGCCGCATCGTGGACCCGGGCGGCGACGTGCTCCTGGCACGCGAGCCGGACAGCGGCACCGTTGTCGGGTGCGTCGCACTTCTGGCCTACCCGGACGCCGTGTTCGAACTGGCGAAGATGGCCGTGGCCCCCGCCGCGCAGGGACGCGGCATCGGCCGCCGGCTCGTAGCCGCAGCGATCGACCGCGCCCAGGCACTCGGTGGGGCTCGGCTGTTCCTGGGCACGAACAGCAAGCTGGCTCCCGCCATCCACCTCTACGAGGAAGCCGGGTTTGTCAGGATCACCCGCAACCGTCTCCCGGTGGCCGACTATTACGCCCGCGCCGACACCCTCATGGAACTGAAGTGACGCCCCGGCTCGGATCCCGGGGTCTGCCTCGCCACGGCTGTCTTCGCCAACACGTCGGTTCCCCCGCCACCCGCAGCACGCGATACCTGTGCCAAGTCGTGGCCGAACCATCTGGGCGGCTACCTCGACGACACCCCGCACGGGCCGACTGCACTGGACGCGAGCCCGCTGAAAGGCCCTGAGCGGCCGCGGTAGAGGATGAACTCCCCCGTCACGTGCGCGGCCCGGCCCATGGCCTCCCGCCGCGCGGTGGTCGTGCGCCCTGGTCCGGGGAACTCCTCTTCCGTACGCCGTGCCCGTTCTGATCGAGTGGGACGGCCTCAGCCGACACTGCCCCGCTGGCCCGGCGCCACCGGCCCACCCCTCCAGCCAACCGCTGATCCACCCACAAGTCGCGACTTAAAGATCTGGTGATCATGGAGTGGCGGCACCCTGTGATCACTGGGAGACCCGTGCCCACGCTGCCCTCATGGCCGACCGAACCACTCCGGGACCAACTCCAGGCCCTGCTGCCCGAGCGGCCCGAGTTCCGTCCTCACCATCCGCTCGGCTGCCACCACCGGCGCATTGGCAACCGGGTCATCTTCGACGAGATGCTGCAGTTACTACGCTTCGGCTGTTCTTATGAGGCGATCGCCGACACGAGCTGGTCGGCCACCACGATCCGCGACCGTCGCGACGAGTGGATACGACTCGGCGTCTTCGCCAAGCTCAAGCAGATTGCGCTTGAGTCCTACGACCGGACAGTCGGCCTCGTCCTCGACCAGATCGCCGTGAACGGCTCCATCGCCAAGGCACCCGGAGGCGGTGAGGCCGCCGGACGTTCACCAGTCGACCGCGGCAAGCAGGGGCTGAAGTGCTCGGGCATGACGGACGGATACGGCATTCCCCCCGGCCGTGCCCTGGCCGGAGCCAACCGACATGACTCTCCGCTGCTCGCCCCAACCCTGGATCGCCTCAACGACCTTGGCCCGCTGCCCGACGACGTCACCGTGCACCTGGACGCCGGCTACGGCTCGGACAGGACCCACACGCTGCTCAACGAACGCGGCCTGCGTGAACACATAGCACGCAAGGGGGAGAAAGCACCCATCCAGGCCAGTCGGCGTTGGCACATGGAGCGTGCTCACGTCGGACCCTTGCCACCGTCGGTGTCGCCCCCGACCAGCAAGGCCGGGACGGGCCGTGCAGGGATCATTCCTGCCGTGTCCCGAGCCGTTCGGCCAGGAAGGCGATGATCTCGTTCCGGGCCTGCACGGTGGGGTGACCCTCCTGGTCGACGAGATGCGCTGTGACGACGCTGTGGGCGCAACCGACGACATCACGGAAGAAGGGTGGCGGGTTGGTGTTCGCCGTGCCGGATCTGAGTACGCGGCCGTCGAACGCGTCCCCGAGCAGTGCCCGGTAGGCCGCGAACCGCCGACCGGTGCACCACCTGTCGTTGTCGAATCGGTAAGCGAGAACCTTCAACCCGTCTCGCGCCACGCGTTCGGCCACGGCAGCAGCGTCCTCGTCACCGATCTCCAGCCCGGCGGCGTCGTCGAGCGGAAGCGACGGATGGTTCACCACCGGTGCGACGACAGCGGGTTCGAGCGCCATGGTCAAGGCGAAGTTGCCGGTGAAGCACAGACCGACGGCGCCGACACCGGGCCCGCCGCGCTCGGTGTGCGCCAGGCGAGCGAGTCCGCGCAGCCATGTGACGACGGGGCTGGTACCTCCCCCGGCAAACGCTCGGAACTCGGCGCTGACACACGCGCGTCGCACGACGGTCTCCTGCGCCTCGGCGAGCGGATAAGCACCGTCGACCCCGAAAAGAGAGGGCATGTACACGGAGAAGCCGGCATCGCGCACCCAGCGAGCGAACCGGGCGACATCGGGGCTGATGCCCGGCATCTCGGGCATGAGGACGACGGCCGGCCCTGACCCGGAGACATAAACGGTCTTGTCGACGTCATCGACGCCGACGGTCCTCCGCGAGAAGTCGTCCAGGGGGTCACTCTGTCCTCGCATGATTGTCATGACCGAGATGGTGACGAGTGGCCGCCCTCCCGGAGAAGAGGCGGTATCGCCATGTATCCCGGTAATATCGCCATCCGATCAAGGCGTTGGAGGGGCCGCATGAGTCCGTTGCGCGTAGGTGTGCTGGCCTACCCCGGCTGCTTCGCGTCGGAGGTGTTCGGAGTCCCCGACCTCCTGACGATGGCCACTCACGTCGCCGCGGCGAACGGGTCGGTTCAGCCGGCTCACGAGACGTCGGTCATCTCGCCCCGGCGGCGTGTGATCTCGTCCGGCGGTTCGGTCCTCGACGTCTCAGCGGTCCGCCCGGTGGACGTCCTGATCGTGCCGGGCTTCGAGCTTTCGCCCACGCTCGATCTCGACGCGACCCTCGCGAACCTGAGGCCGGAAGTGGCATCGATTCGATCGCAGGCTGCCGCCGGGACCGCCGTCGTGTCGATCTGCGTGGGCGCCTTCCTGGTCGCTGAAGCCGGGCTGCTCGACGGACGCGAGGCGACCACGTCCTGGTTGTTCGCGGACCGGTTCGCCCGCCGGTACTCCGACGTACGCCTCCGCCCGGAGAGGCTGGTTGTGACCGACCGGGGGACGACGACCACGGCGGCCTTCAGCGCCATGTACGACTTCGCGCTGCAATTCATCCGCGAACACGACGGCCCCCGCGTCGCCCGCAGCACCGCGCGCATCGCGCTTGTCGACGACGCACGCTCCACGCAGGCTTCCTATGTCGACTCGCGGCTCGTCCCCACCGCGGGCGGTGATTTCTCGCTCGGCGTCAAGCGATGGCTCGACCAGAACCTCAGCGCTCGTTACGACTTGCCCGCCCTCGCCCAGAAGTTTCACGTGAGCACGAGAACCATGCTCCGTCGTTTTGGCGACGAAGCCGGCGAGACGCCACTCGCCTACCTGCAGACGGTCCGGGTGCGTCGAGCCAAACACTTGCTGGAGACGACCGACAAGACCGTCGCGGGCATCGCCGCCGACGTGGGATACCTCGACCCCGGGACGTTCAGCGGCATCTTCGCCAGACACACGGGACGACGGCCGGGGGAGTATCGCGCGATGTTCCGTCGTCGCCATGACAGGTGACAGGTGACAGCACCCACACCCGCTGCCCCGCCACCGAGCCGAGCGCCCACTCGATGTCCTGCGCCTGCGCGGCGCCGACCGCGCCGCCCGAGCAGGAGCGGTACCGGTCCGCGGATCGGTCCCTCCTCGGCGACCACCACGATCCCGTCAGCAGCGTTCCGGCGGCTCGAAAAGACACTCCCCGGCTTCCAGGCGCCGGGGCACCCGCAGGTGCCCTTCCCGGGCGCGGAACTGCTCCACCAACCTGACGAATCAAAGCAGACAGCCCACTCCCGCCGACGTGAACACTGATCAGATGCCCTCTCGGCACAGCACCAACATCCGTGCGGGCAGATGCGCCACGCTCCACGCGGCCGACCGCCGGGCTCGAGGGCGTGGAAGCAGTGAAGGAGGGAGCGAGCGAGGGTCAGAGGGGACTGGTCTCGTCACAGATCCTCCGGTGCCACCGCCCTCCTCTGCGCCATGGCCGGCGGTACGCAAAGGGCTCGGGAAGGGTTCTGCGCCACAACTCTTCGTCCAACTCGGCCACCGGAGCCACCGGTTCGCGGTGTGCACGGGGAGGGAGCCTGGACGGTGAGGCTGATCCCCGGGAGTGGACACCCTGACAATGGACCTTGGTGGTCCAGGCAGGGGTGTCCAGGTGGGACGTGAGTTTCCGCATCCGGAAGAGTGCAGTCAGTTCCGCAGTGTCTCGCGGGAGCCGCTGCCGAGCTTGTCGACGACCGCCTGCAGAGCGGCCGTCTCGTTCGGGTGGCCGTCGCGCACATCGGCGACCATGCGCACCGCGCCGCGGCGGAGCTCAAGCGGGTAACGGGGAGGCCATGCCATGACTCGTTCCTCCCGTGAAATCAGATCTGCATTCGAGTAGAGACAATTCGGGCCGTCCCATGCCCGAACGGTGCCTCTGCCAGGTTGTGGCCCGGCTCGGTGCCGTGAACTCGGCAAGCGCAGTAGCGCGTCGGCTCCCTGGCCGCTCTGTGCGCTTCGGGTGAATTCCCGGCATGTTCTTGCCGAGTGAGCCCCTCTGGGCAAGAACCCACGCCCACGCTCGATCAGGACGGACTGCAGCCCCTGGGAGATCGCCATGCACATCCTGCTTGTCGCAAGCGCTTTCAACAGCCTCACCCAACGTGTCCAGGCCGAGTTGAGGGACCACGGGCACTCCGTTGCCGTGCAACTCGCGCACGAGGAAGACCCGGTCCGGGAAGCCGTCCGCCGGGAGCGCCCGGACCTTGTTGTGGCGCCGTACCTGAAGTCCGCGATCCCGAGGGACATCTGGTCGGTCCACACCTGTCTCGTCGTCCATCCGGGGCCGGTCGGCGACCGCGGGCCTTCCTCCCTGGACTGGGCCGTCCATGAGGGAGCGGACCGCTGGGGCGTCACCGTGCTTCAGGCGAACGCGGAGATGGACGCGGGTGACGTCTGGGCGTCCGTGACCTGTCCGTTGCCCCCGGTGGGCAAGAGCGACCTGTACCGCAACGAGATTTCGGACGCCGCCGTGGAGGCGGTGCTTCTGGCAGTCGGGCGCTTCGCGTCGGGGACGTACACCCCGGCGCCACAGGCCGCCGCCGCCGGCGAAGGCTGCCGCCCTCTGTTCCGCCAGTCGCTGCGCCGCATCGACTGGCAGTCGGACTCCACCGCGACGGTGGTCCGCAAACTCAGGGCGGCGGACTCCCAGCCCGGTGTGCTCGACGAGTTGCTGGACGGCGAGTGGTTCCTGCACGGCGGGCATCCCGAGTCCCGGCTGGGTGGGCGTCCGGGGGATGTGGTGGCCACCCGGGACGGCGCGATCTGCCGGGCGACCACCGATGGCGCGGTGTGGATCCCCGAGCTGCGGCCACGGCGGACGCCGGACGGCCCGGCCACCTTCAAGCTCCCCGCCACCACGGCGCTGTCCGGGCGGCTGTCCGCCGTGCCCGAGCGGCCGGCTCCGCTGCACCGGACCGGGGACGACGACACCTGGTCCGAGATCGGCTACCGGGAAGGGGCCGGGACCGGCTTCCTGTCGTTCTCTTTCCGCAGCGGCGCAATGAGCACGGAGCAGTGCCGACGCCTGCTGCGCGCCTACCGGTTCGCCTGCTCCCGGCCCACCTCGGTGCTGGTCGTCGGCGGCGGCCGGGACTTCTTCTCCAACGGCATCCACCTCAACGTGATCGAGGCAGCGGCCGATCCCGGCGCCGAGTCCTGGGCCAACATCAACGCCATGGACGACCTGGTGGAGGCGGTGCTGACGACCACGGACCGGCTCGTCGTCGCCGCCCTGGCCGGGAACGCCGCAGCGGGCGGGGTGATGCTGGCCCTCGCCGCCGACGAGGTGTGGTGCAGGGCGGGCGCGGTACTCAATCCGCACTACCGCCTGATGGGGCTGTACGGATCGGAGTACTGGACGTACACGCTGCCGCGACGGGTGGGAGCGGCAGCGGCCGACCGGCTCATGCGGGACGCTCTGCCGGTCAGTTCCGCTGCGGCGCACCGGCTCGGGCTGATCGACAGGGTGATCCCGTGCGCCCCCCAGTCGTTCGACCCGGAAGTCGGCGCCCTGGCAACCCGCCTGGCAGCCCTGCCCGCGACGCAGTCCCGGATCCACGCGAAGAAGGAGGAGCGGGACGGGGTCGACCTGGCCCCGTACAGGGAGGCCGAACTCGTCCGCATGCATCGCATCTTCGCGGACCCTCACCACCCGTACCACGGGCTGCGCCGGGCCTTCGTCCGCAAGGAGCGGCCCGCGTCCGGCACCGCGGTCCCGCACCCCCCGGTCCCCCGGGACTGACGACGGTGCGGCGGCGGAGCGGCTACCGCTGCTCCGCCAGCCAGTCGTACCAGTGCGCCAGCCCCTCCCCGGTGGCCGCGGAGACCGTCAGCACGCGCACGTCCGGGTTCACCGAGCGCGCGTGCTGCGCGCACTGCTCGACGTCGAAGTCGACATGGGACAGCAGATCGGACTTGTTGATCAGGATCAGGTCGGCAGCGGCGAACATGTACGGGTACTTCAGCGGCTTGTCCGTGCCCTCGGTGACCGAGATGATCACGACCTTGCTGCGCTCCCCGAGGTCGAACAGGGCGGGGCACACCAGGTTTCCGACGTTCTCCACCATGAGCAGCGACCCCTCGGCCGGGGACAGCGCCGTGAGGGCATCCCACATCATCTCCGCGTCGAGGTGGCACCCCGCCCCTGTGTTCACCTGCACCACGGCGCAGCCCGTACGCCTGATCCGGTCGGCGTCGAGCCTCGTCTCCTGATCGCCCTCGATGACGGCCACCGGCCGACGGCCGCCGAGGTCGGTGACGGCGCGTTCCAGCAGGGTTGTCTTGCCTGCGCCCGGCGAGCTCATCATGTTCACGGCCACCACGCCGCGGTCGGTCATCCACGTCCGGTTGCGCTCCGCGAGCAGGTCGTTCTTGGCGAGTACCTTCTGCTCGATGGTGACGGTCTCACCGGCTCCACTCGGCTGACGACGCTCGTGCGGATGAGGGTGCGGGTCCGGATGCGGATGACCGTGCTCCGGTGCACCATCCTCCCGCAGCATCACGATCCTGGTCCCACCGGCCTCCTCGGCACAGCCGCAGGTACCGCACATGGTTCAGCCCACTTCCATGGAAACGATCTGCAGTTCCCGTCCCGATGTGATCTCCACATCCGCGCTGCCGCAGGGACACAGCAGAATCAGGTCGGTCAAGGTGAATTCGACGGCACAGGTGCGGCAGCGGCCGGCGCCGGGCGGCTGGTCGATCTCCAACTGCGCGCCCTCAGCGGCCGTTCCCTCCGTAACCAGGCCGAAGCAGAACCGCATCGAGTCGGGCACCACGGCCGTGAGCACGCCGACGCGGATGCGGACCGACCGGACCGAACGCCCCCCGGCGCGTTCGCACACCGAATCGACGACGCTCTGTGTGATGGCCAGCTCGTGCACCGGTGCCTCGACCTTCCGCGGGTGGCTCCGACCGTAGGGCCACGGGAGGACCGTGGCACCGCCCGACAGGACCGGTCCCCCGCCCGGACCACCCGAGCGGCCCACCGTATGCCGTCATTCGGGCCCCGGTGACGCGGCGGGACGGCGAATTCCCCTGTTGCCGGTGCCCGCGAATCGAGGCGTGATGGTAGCAATGTGCGCATACCCACCTGTGGGGGCCGATGGCCGGTAGGCCGTCATTCTGAAAGGCGGCACTGCCATGCCGACAGAAGAAGCGGTAAAGGCGGAGGACACACTGATCCATGTGCTGTGGATCAACGCAGGCCTGAGCTGCGACGGCGATTCCGTCTCCCTGACCGCCGCCACGCAGCCGAGCATCGAGGAAATCGCGCTCGGCGCCCTGCCGGGACTTCCGCAGGTCGCCGTCCACTGGCCGCTCATCGATTTCGAGTGCGGTCCGAACGGCGGCGCCGACGATTTTCTCGAATGGTTCTTCAAAGCCGATCGCGGAGAACTTGAACCGTTTGTTCTTGTGGTCGAGGGCTCCATTCCGAACGAGCGGTTGCACGACGAAGGTTACTGGTGCGGGTTCGGCAACGATCCCGCCACGGGCCAGCCCATGACGACCAGCGAGTGGCTCGACCGGCTGGCTCCGAAGGCGACCGCGGTCGTCGCGGCCGGCACCTGTGCGACGTACGGCGGCATCCACGCCATGGCGGGCAACCCGACCGGTGCAATGGGGGTTCCCGACTACCTGGGCTGGGACTGGAAGTCCAAAGCCGGCATCCCGATCGTGTGCGTCCCCGGGTGCCCGATCCAGCCGGACAACCTCTCGGAGACGCTCACCTACCTGCTCTACATGGCCACCGACCAGGCCCCGATGATCCCGCTCGACGACGCGCTGCGGCCGACGTGGCTGTTCGGGGCGACGGTCCACGAGGGCTGCGACCGGGCCGGGTACTACGAGCAGGCCGACTTCGCGACGGAGTACGGCTCGCCGAAGTGCATCGTCAAGCTGGGCTGCTGGGGCCCCGCGGTCAAGTGCAACGTGCCCAAGCGCGGCTGGATGAACGGCATCGGCGGCTGCCCCAACGTCGGCGGCATCTGCATCGGCTGCACCATGCCCGGCTTCCCGGACAAGTTCATGCCGTTCATGGACGAGCCCCCCGGAGGAAAGCTCTCGACCAACGCGGTCGGGCCGTACGGGGCGACGATGCGGCGGCTGCGCCACCTCACCACCCACACCCTGGACCGCGAACCGAAATGGCGTAAGCCCGGCGGGAAACTCACGACCGGCGCCACACGCACCTGGTGAGCGACCACGTACACCACCGCAATGGACAGAAAGAAGAGGCGGCCAATGACCGCGACGCAGCACAAAGGTGCCGGAGGCGGCCAGGGCAAGAACGACCTGGTCGAGATGGCGTGGGATCCCATTACCCGGATCGTCGGCAGTCTGGGTATCTACACGAAGATCGACTTCAAGCAGAAGGTGGTCGCCGAGTGCCACAGCACCAGCTCAATCTTCCGGGGCTATTCGGTCTTCATGAAGGGAAAGGACCCGCGGGACGCGCACTTCATCACGAGTCGCATCTGCGGAATCTGCGGTGACAACCACGCCACCTGTTCCTGTTACACGCAGAACATGGCGTACGGAGTGAAGCCGCCGCACCTCGGCGAATGGATCGTGAACCTCGGCGAGGCCGCAGAGTACATGTTCGACCACAACATCTTCCAGGAGAACCTGGTCGGGGTCGACTACTGCGAGAAGATGGTCGCGGAGACCAACCCCGGGGTGCTGGAACAGGCCAACCGCACCCCCTCCCCGCACGCCGACGCGCACGGATACAGGACGATCGGCGACATCATGCGATCGCTGAACCCGTTCACCGGCGAGTTCTACCGTGAAGCGCTCCAGGTCAGCCGGATGACCCGGGAGATGTTCTGCCTGATGGAGGGCCGGCACGTCCACCCCTCCACGCTCTATCCCGGCGGGGTCGGCACTGTGGCGACCATCCAGCTGATGACGGACTACATCACACGCCTCCAGCGGTACGTCGAGTTCATGAAGAAGGTCGTGCCGATGCACGACGATCTCTTCGACTTCTTCTACGAAGCCCTGCCGGGGTACGAACAAGTCGGCAACCGGCGCATCCTGCTGGGCTGCTGGGGCTCCTTCCAGGACCCGGAGCACTGCAACTTCGAGTACAAGGACATGACCGACTGGGGCCGGAAGATGTACGTCACCCCCGGTGTCGTCGTCGACGGGAAGCTGGTCACCACCGACCTGGTGAAGATCAACCTCGGCATCCGGATCCTGCTCGGTTCGTCGTACTACAACGACTGGGACGAGCAGGAGACCTTTGTTTCCCACGACCCTCTCGGCAATCCGGTGGACCGGCGCCACCCCTGGAACCAGCACACCAACCCGCAGCCGCAGAAGCGGGACCTGGGCGACAAGTACAGCTGGGTGATGTCACCGCGGTGGTTCGACGGCAAGGACTACCTGGCGCTCGACACGGGCGGAGGGCCGCTCGCCCGGCTGTGGACCACCGCGCTGGCCGGTCTGGTCGACATCGGCTACGTCCAGGCCACCGGCCACAGCGTCAAGATCAACCTCCCCAAGACCGCTCTCAAGGGGCCGGTGGAGCTGGAGTGGCACGTCCCGAAGTGGAGCAACACCATCGAGCGCAACCGGGCGCGCAGCTATTTCCAGGCCTACGCGGCCGCCTGCGCGCTTCACTTCGCGGAGCAGGCTCTCGCGGAGATCCGCTCCGGGAACACCAAGACCTGGGAGAAGTTCGAGGTGCCCGAGGAGGGCGTGGGCTGCGGGTTCAGCGAGGCGGTCCGCGGTGTCCTCTCCCACCACATGGTGATCCGGGACGGCAAGATCGCCAACTACCACCCGTACCCGCCCACTCCGTGGAACGCGAGCCCCCGTGACACGTACGGCACGCCCGGCCCCTATGAGGACGCCGTGCAGGGCCAGCCGATCTTCGAGGAGAACGACCGGGAGAGCTTCAAGGGCATCGACATCATGCGCACGGTGCGCAGCTTCGACCCCTGTCTGCCCTGCGGTGTGCACATGTATCTCGGCGAGGGCAAGAAGCTGGAACTCCTGCACTCCCCCACCCAGTCCGCGGGCAGTGAGTGATGGCGCGGGAGGAGTCCAGGGCCACGCCCGACTGGCGGACGACCGGTGAACGCATCGACACCCTGATCGCCGCCAGCGGCTCGGGCGGCGCCGTCGCCCGCGAGCGCAGCGAGGAACTGGTCCGGCTCGTCGCCGACTTCTACGGTGCCGGGCTGGAACGGCTGCTCGACCTCGTGCACGAACAGGGGCGGCTGGACGACGACGTCCTGGCCGCCCTGGCCGGCGACGAACTGGTGGCCGGCGTCCTGCTGGTGCACGGGCTGCATCCATACGGCGTGGAGACCCGGGTCGAGCAGGCACTGAAGAGCGTACGGCCGTATCTGGGGTCGCACGGCGGTGATGTGGAGTTGCTCGGCGTCACCGACGAGGGAACCGTCCGGTTGAGACTGCTGGGCAGTTGTGACGGCTGCCCGTCGTCCTCGGTCACACTCAGGCTGGCCGTGCAGGGTGCTGTGGAGGCGGCGGCGCCGGAGATCACCTCGATCGAGGTCGAGACCACGGTCGACGAGGACACCGGGGCCGCGGAGGCGCTGGTGCCGGTGGATTCGCTGTTCGCCCGGCTGCACGCGGGGGCCGGGACGGCAGGCGAGGACGGTGCCTCGTGGGAGGTCGTGCCGGAGCTGTCGGGGCTGGAGAACGGCGCCGTGGCCCGGTTCGGTGTCGGCAGGATGCCGGTGGTGGCCTGTCGGGTGGGCGCGGATCTCTTCGCCTTCGAGGACCGGTGCGCGCGCTGCGAGCGGCCGTTCGACGGCGCCACACTGGCACGGCGGCTGGGCGGGGGCTCCGGTGATGCGGTCCTGCGCTGCATCGGCTGCCATGCGCACTACGACGTGCGACGGGCCGGGGTCTGCCTCGACGAGGGCGGCGGGCATCTGGCACCGCTGCCCCTGCTGTCGGACGGTGCCGCGGTCTCGGTGGCGGTCCCCGCGGCGGTGGCGCCGTGATCGCCGCCGGCCGTTCCGCCTCGCCGGTCTCCACCCTGCTGCGGCTCAGACGCAACCGGCCGCGGCCGGTTGCCGGTGAGCGCTGCGAGATGTGCGCGGAACCGATCGGCGAGAGCCACCCCCATGTCGTGAACCTCGACAGCCGCGCCCTGATGTGCGGCTGCCGGGCCTGCTATCTGCTGTTCACCGACGAGAACGCGGAGCTGCGCTACCGGGCGGTCCCCGACCGCTATCTGCACTTCGCCGGGCTGACCGTGGACGGGCGCGCCTGGGACGAGTTGCAGATTCCCGTGGGGCTCGCCTTCCTGTTCCGCAATTCCGTCCAGGACCGGATGGTCGCGTTCTATCCCGGGCCCGCCGGGGCCACCGAGTCGGAACTGCCGCTGGACGCCTGGGCCGCCGTCGTCGAGGCGAGCCCGGAGCTCGCCGTGCTGCGTCCGGACGTGGAGGCGCTGCTGATCCGGCGTACGGCGGAGAGCGACGGTTCGTGCCATCTGGTGCCGATCGACGCCTGTTACGAGTTGGTGGGCCGGCTGCGCTCGCTGTGGCGCGGGTTCGACGGTGGCACCGAGGCCCGTGCCGCGATGGACGGCTTCTTCGCGCGGGTGGCGGACCGCAGCCGGCCCGCCGCGGGGATCGGGGCACCGTGAACGACTTCGCGTTCTCCGTGCTCGGCATCACCGCCGACCCGTACGCGGCCGCTCCGCAACTGACCGCGCGGCTGCGGATCGAGGAGCGTACGGGGCGGCGGATCCACGCCATCGCGCTGCACTGCCAGGTCCGCATCGAGCCGCAGCGGCGCCATTACGACGAGGCCGAACAGAGCGGTCTGGCGGCGCTGTTCGGCGGCCGGGACCGCTGGGCGGACACCTTGAAGCCGTTCCAGTGGATGAGCTGCGACACCACCGTGCAGGGGTTCAGCGGTGTGACCGAGGTCGATCTCGCCCTGCCCTGCACCTACGACTTCGACGTGATCGGTTCCCGCTATCTGCACGCCCTGGGCGAGGGTTCGGTGCCCCTCTCCCTGATGTTCTCCGGCACGGTGTTCACCCGCGGCAGCAAGGGCTTCGGGGTCGAGCAGGTGCCGTGGGACTGCGAGGCCCGGTACCCGATGCCGGTCGCGGTGTGGCGCAGCATGGTGGCGGCGCACTACCCGAACACCGGGTGGATCCGGCTGGACCACGAGGTGCTGGCACGGTTCGCGGACTTCAGGGCCCGGCACGGGCTGATCAGCTGGGACGAGACGGTCCGGACCCTCCTGGCCGAGCACGACGAGGCGGTCCTGTGAGTCTCGACCAAGTGCGTTCGATCGCCGACGCCGTCCTGTACGAGGGGTACCTCCTGTACCCGTACCGGGCGAGCTCGCACAAGAACCGCTCGCGCTGGCAGTTCGGGGTCCTCGGCCCGCCGCACGCCACGGCGGCGAGTTTCGGCGAGGAGCCGGAGATGGAGATGCAGTGCCTGCTGGCACCGCACGACGGGCCGGCCGCCGTCACCGTGCACCTGCGTTTCCTCCAGCTCCAGGTCCGCGAGGTGCGCAGCACGGGCGAGGACGGGGTGGAGGCACCAATCGAGCAGCTCGTCGTCGACGGGGTGCCGGTGATGTCCTGGGACGAGGCCGTCGAACGGGAAGTCGTCCTGACCGCCCTGCCGTTGGGGGAGGTGACGGACGCCGTCCACGAGGTCCCGGGCGGCGAGGACACCGAACCGATGACCGACGCGCGGGGCGTGGTGGTGGGCCGGATCGTGCGACGGCGGCTGCCGTTGGCGGTCCGGGTCCGCACGCGGGCCGTCGTCGACGACGGATACGTGCGCCTCTCGGTGGTGGTGCGCAACGAGCATCCGGAGCCCGCGGCCACCAAGGACGCCGCGATCCGGTCCTCGCTGATCGGCACGCATCTGCTGCTGCGGGCGCACGACGCCGAGTTCGTCTCGCTGCTCGAACCGCCCTCCCGGGCGGCAGCGGCCGCCGGCCGTTGCCGGCAGCGCAGGTGCTGGCCCGTGCTGGCCGGACCGAAGGGGACGACGGACACCCTGCTCGGCGCGCCGATCATCCTGTACGACTACCCGGAGGTCGCCGAGCAGAGCCCCGGCGCCCTGTTCGACTCGACCGAGATCGACGAGATCCTGACCCTCCGCGTGATGACCATGACGGAGAAGGAAAAGGCGGAGGCCAGGGCCACCGACCCCCGGGCCCGGGAGATCATCGACCGGTGCGACGGCATGTCGCCCGCCGATCTCCAGCAGCTGCACGGCCTGCTGCGCGACCCGCACCCGCCGCAGCCCGCGGCTCCCGTGGGCCCGACGGCCGACGTCCGGAATGAGGACGTACGGGATGTGGAACCCGCCGCCTTCGACACCGCGGGCGCCCCCTGGTGGGACCCGGCGGCCGATGCCTCGGTACGGCCCGGAAGCGACGCGGTCGTGATCGACGGGGTCCGGGTGGCCGAGGGCAGCCTGGTCCGCGTCCACCCCTCCCGGCGGGCGGACGCGCAGGATCTGTTCTTCGCCGGCCAGGTGGCCCGGGTGACCGCGGTTCTCTCGGACGTGGACGGTGGTACGCACATCGCCCTGGTCCTCGTCGACGACCCCGCGTCCGACCTGCACGACTGGTACGGCCGCTACTTCTACTTCGCACCCGACGAACTGACACCCCTGAGCGCCGAGGAGACGGCGCAGCACCGTGAGGAGAACCGATCGTGAAGACCTTGGGCATCATCGCCGCCGGAGCGGCCGCGACCGTGGCGCTCGTCGCCGTGGCGGTCGGGATCAGGTCGATCCCCGACATCCGCCGCTACCTGCACATCCGTTCGATGTGAATCCCGATCCGAGTGAAGTGAGTAAGGAGCATCCCATGGCGGACACGCCGGAGAAGAACAGCGACGTCCAGGAGGAGCCGCAGGAGGAACGGGGCCCGAAGGGGTCCCGCGGCACCGGCTCGGGCCGGCCGTCGGGCGGGCCGGCCGACCGCCCCTCGGGCACCTCGGACGAACGCTCCGACACCTCCGTACAGCCGGAGAAGGCCCAGGACCCGGAATCGCCCGACCTCCAGTCCGGGGGCGGCTGAGCCGAGGATGGCGAAGGAACCCGGCACGGCCGCCCGAGTGCTGGTCGCGGGCATCGGCAATCTGTTTCTCGGCGACGACGGATTCGGCCCGGAGGTCGTGCGCCGGATGGTCCGCAACGGCGGAATGCCCCCGCAGGTCCGGCTCGTGGACTACGGCATCCGCGGCATGCATCTCGCGTACGACCTGCTCGACGGGTACGACGCGCTGATTCTGGTCGACGCGTACCCGGGGGGCGGCGCCCCCGGGGAGGTGACGGTGCTCCGCATCGGTGCGGAGGACCTCGGTTCGGGTGAATTCGACGGCCACGGGATGAATCCGGTTGCCGTCCTGGCAAATCTGGATCAATTGGGCGGTACGCTGCCGCTCACCTACCTCGTCGGCTGCACACCCGCCGGAGTCGAGGAGGGCATCGGGCTCGGTGAGGCCGTCGACAACGCGGTGCCCGAGGCGATGCAGGCAGTGCACACCCTGATCCGGCAGCTCGTGCCGGCGGTACCGACCGCGTCCGTGAACACCACCTGACCCCGGAGATCCTGATCATGTGCCTAGGCATTCCTGGCCGCGTCGTGGAGATCGTGGACGGGTATGCGGGCCAGCTGGCTCTGGTCGACGTGGAGGGCGCCAGGCGCCGCGTCAATATCGGCATGCTCGACGAGGCACCCGGTCGCGACGACTGGGTGCTTCTCCACATGGGTTTCGCCGTCGAGCGCATCGACCGGGCGAAGGCCCAGGAGGCCCTGTCGGGGCTGGAGATGATGGGCCGCGGCCGAGAGCAGCGGATCCGGCGCAGATTCGAGGTGCGCGGCGTCGTGCAGGGCGTGGGCTTCCGGCCCTTCGTCTATGTCACCGCCTCGGAGCTGCTGCTCACCGGCTCGGTGACGAACACCGGCGACGGGGTGCTCGCCGAGGTCGAGGGAACGGCCGACGCCGTGGCGGAGTTCGGCCGCCGGCTGAGCGCCGACGCCCCTCCGCTCGCGGTCGTCGAGGACGTGCGTACGAGCGAACTGCCGACGCGCGGCGGCACGGGCTTCACCATCGAGCGCTCCACCGCGTCCGACCGGGCCAGGACGCTGGTCTCGCCCGACATCGCCACCTGCCGGGACTGCCTCGACGAGCTGCGCGATCCGTCCGACCGGCGTTACCGCCACCCGTTCATCACCTGCACGCACTGCGGCCCCCGGTTCACGATCGTCACCGGCCTGCCCTACGACCGGGCCGCCACCACGATGGCGGACTTCGAGATGTGCGGGGCCTGCCGGGCGGAGTACGAGGACCCGCGCGACCGGCGCTTCCACGCCCAGCCGATCGCCTGTCCCGACTGCGGACCACGGCTCGAACTGGTCGGCGGGGAAGGCGTTTCGCTGTCCCGTGACGAGGACGCTCTGCGTACGGCCCGCAAGCTCCTCGCCCAGGGCGGGATCATCGCGGTCAAGGGGCTCGGCGGGTACCACCTGGTGTGCGACGCCCGCGACGACGCGGCTGTGACCGAGCTGCGCCGGCGCAAGCGGCGCGGCGGCAAGCCGTTCGCGGTCATGGTGCCTGACCTCGACGTCGCGCGACGGCTGGTGACCGTCACGGCGGACGAGGAGGAGCTCCTGTCCGGTGGCCGCCGCCCGATCGTGCTCCTGCCCCGGCACCCCGCCGGGACCGGGGCCGGAGTGTCCGACGCGGTGGCGCCCGGCAGCCCCCACCTCGGGCTGCTCCTTCCGTACACCCCGTTGCACGTCCTGCTCTTCGGGATCGGGGACGACGATCCGGGCCCGGACGCACTGGTGATGACGTCGGCCAATCTGTCGGGCGAGCCGATCGTCACCGACGACGGCGACGCGCTGGCCGTTCTGGCACCGCTGGTCGATGCCTGGCTACGGCACGACCGGCGCATCCATGTGCCGTGCGACGACTCGGTCAGCCGCTGGGTCGCCGGTGCCGAGCTGCCGCTGCGCCGCTCACGCGGATACGCCCCGCTGCCGCTCGCACTGCCCTTCGACGTGCTCCCGACGCTCGCCGTGGGAGCCGACCTGAAGAACACCTGTGCGCTGGCCGAGGGCCGCTACGCCTGGCTGAGCCAGCACATCGGCGACATGGACGACCTGTCCACGATCGGCGCCCTGACCCGGACCGAGAAGCACCTGGAGGACCTCACCGGGGTGACGCCGACCCGGCTGGTGGCCGACCGCCACCCCGGCTACCGCTCCGGCGACTGGGCTCGCGCCCATGCGGCCGGGCGGCCGGTCCGCACCGTGCAGCACCACCACGCGCACATCGCGTCCGTGATGGCGGAGCACGGCCTGGGTGCGGACGAGCGCGTGATCGGCATCGCCTTCGACGGCACCGGCCACGGCACCGACGGGGCGGCCTGGGGCGGCGAGGTCCTGGTGGCCGGCTACGCGTCGTTCAGCAGGGCCGCGCACCTGGGTTACGTACCACTGGCCGGGGGCGACGCGAGTGTGCTGCGGCCGTACCGGATGGCCCTCGCGCATCTGCACGCGGCCGGCATCCCCTGGGACGACGAGATGCCCGCGGTGCGCGTCTGCCCGCCCGCCGAACGCAGCGTACTGGCCCATCAGTTCGCCACCGGATTCGGCTGCGTGCCCACATCGGGCATGGGCCGGCTCTTCGACGCGGTCGCGTCCCTGGCCGACGTCCGGCACGTGGTGGCGTACGAGGCGGAAGCGGCCATGGAACTGGAAGGGCTGGCCCGTGCCGCGGTCACCTCCCCCTCGGCACCGGAGGACGGCTACCGCTTCGGCATCCGGCCCGGGAAGAGCGAGGAACCCGCCGTCGCGGATCCGGGCCCGGTCGTCCGGGCCGTGGTGTCCGATGTGCGGGACGGCGTTCCGGCCGGGCTGATCGCCGCGCGCTTCCACACCGCCGTCGCCGCTCTGGCCATCCGCCTCGCGGACCTCTGCCACTCGCGCACCGGCCTGTCCACCGTGGTGCTGGGCGGCGGGGTCTTCCAGAACGCCGTATTGCTGGAGGCGGCCCAACGCGGCCTGGTCGAACGGGGTTTCACCGTCCTGCGGCCGCGTCTGCTGCCCCCGAACGACGGCGGGCTCGCCCTCGGCCAGCTCGTGATCGCCGCATCGGGCTGACGCTGCGGCACGACCGTACCGCCGTACTTCAAGAAGGATCCACAGAGAGGAGGGACCATGTGTCTGGCTGTTCCGGGGCGTGTCCTCAGTACCGCCGAGGTCGACGGCACGGTGATGGCCGAGGTCGATTTCGGCGGGGTGCGCAAGGAGGTCTGTCTCCAGTACATCCCCGATGCGAGCGTCGGTGAATACGTCATCGTGCACGTCGGTTTCGCCATCCAGCGCCTCGACGAACGATCGGCTCTGGACACCCTTGCCGACTTCGAGCGGCTCGGCATCCTGGCCGAGGAGTTCGGAGACGGTTTCGAACGCGCAGCCCAGCAGGGTGCGTCTCCCGAAGGAGTCGGCCGGTGAAGTATCTCGAAGAGTTCAGTGACCCCGGTCTCGCGAAGAAGCTGATCGACCAGATCCACACGGCCACCACCCGGAAGTGGGCGCTGATGGAGGTCTGCGGCGGCCAGACCCACTCCATCATCCGGCATGGCATCGACCAACTGCTCCCGGACAGTGTGGAGATGATCCACGGACCGGGATGTCCCGTCTGTGTCACCCCGCTGGAGACCATCGACCGGGCACTGGCGATCGCCGCCCGCCCCGGCGTCATCTTCTGCTCGTTCGGCGACATGCTGCGCGTGCCCGGCAGCAGCCAGGACCTCTTCGCCGTCAAGAGCGCCGGTGGCGACGTACGCGTGGTGTACTCACCGCTCGACGCGCTGAAGATCGCCCGGGAGAACCCTGACCGCGAAGTCGTCTTCTTCGGGATCGGGTTCGAGACCACCGCCCCCGCGAACGCCATGACGGTGTACCAGGCCCAGCGGTTCGGGGTACGTAACTTCTCGCTGCTGGTGTCCCATGTACTGGTGCCGCCCGCGATCGCCGCGATCATGGAGTCCTCGACGTGCCGGGTGCAGGCGTTCCTCGCCGCGGGCCACGTATGCAGTGTGATGGGGACGGCCGAGTACCCGCCGCTGGCCCGGAAGTACAAGGTTCCGATCGTGGTGACCGGCTTCGAGCCGCTGGACATCCTCGAAGGGGTCCGCCGCACCGTCGTCCAACTGGAGGCGGGCCGGCACGAGGTGGAGAACGCCTACCCCAGGGCCGTGCGCGAGGAGGGCAACGTGCCCGCCATGGAGATGCTCGCCGATGTCTTCGAAGTGACCGACCGCACCTGGCGCGGCATCGGGGCGATTCCCCGCAGCGGCTGGAAACTCTCCGAGAAGTACCGGGCGTTCGACGCGGAACAGCGGTTCGACGTGACGGACGTCCACGCCGCCGAGTCGTCGCTCTGCCGCTCGGGCGAAGTCCTCCAGGGCCTGATCAAGCCGCATCTGTGCGAGGCGTTCGGCAAGGAGTGCACGCCGAGGAATCCGCTCGGCGCGACCATGGTGTCGTCCGAGGGGGCGTGCGCCGCGTACTACACCCACCGCCGCCTGGAACTGGTCGATGCGAAGTGACTGACGCGATGCAAGACGTGACCGCCGCCGTGAACGACGTGCCCGACCTCGACTTCGAGGGGTGGGCCTGCCCGGTACCACTGCGGGACATCCCGTCCGTCGTCATGGGTCACGGGGGCGGCGGTGCGATGTCCGGTGAGCTGATCGAGCACCTGTTCCTGCCCGCGTACGGTGCCGCTGCCGCCGCCGACCTCGGTGACTCGGCCGTGCTGACGGTGGGATCCGGCACCCGACTCGCCTTCTCCACGGACTCGTTCGTGGTGAAGCCGATGTTCTTCCCCGGTGGGTCGATCGGTGACCTGGCGGTGAACGGCACGGTCAACGACCTGGCCATGTCGGGTGCGAAGCCCCTGTTCCTGTCCACCGCCTTCATCCTCGCGGAGGGCACCGCGCTGAGCGACGTCGGCCGGATCGCACAGGACGTGGGCCGGGCCGCCGAGGACGCCGGCGTACGCCTGGTCACCGGGGACACGAAGGTCGTGGAGCACAACAGTGGTGACGGCGTCTACCTCAACACCTCGGGCATCGGCGTGATCCCTCCCGGTGTCGAGATCCATGCGCGCCGGGCGCTCCCCGGCGACGCGGTGCTCGTCAGCGGCGACATCGGTGTGCACGGTGTGGCCGTGATGAGCTGCCGGGAGGGCCTCGAATTCGGTACGACGGTGGAGAGCGACACCGCCGCGCTGCACGGACTGGTCGCCGCCATGCTCGCCACCGGTACCGACCTCCATGTGCTCCGGGACCCCACGCGCGGGGGCGTCTCGGCTTCGCTGAACGAGATCGCCCGCGCCTCGGACGTGGGCATCGAACTGGTCGAGCGGCTGCTTCCCGTCCCGCCCGCGGTGCGCGACGCGTGCAGCCTGCTCGGGCTCGACCCGCTCCAAGTGGCCAACGAGGGCAAACTGATCGCGATCGTCCCGGCCGAGGACACGGACCGGGTGCTGGACGCCATGCGGGCCCATCCGCTGGGCCGGTCCGCCTGCCGGATCGGCAGCTGCGTTCCGGATCACGCCGGGATGGTCGTGGCGAGAACCGGGCTGGGCGGGAGCCGGGTGATCGGGCTGCCGATCGGCGAACAACTACCGAGGATCTGCTGAGTGAGTGCCGAGGGCGCCCTGCTGTTCGCGCGATACGCCTACCCGCCCAACGAGCTCGGCTACTGCGGCCCCGCCGATGCGACGGCCCTCCTGCGCCGTGACGCGACCGCCGAGATCGAGCGGCGGGCCCGGCAGTTCGAGGGGGCCTGGTGCTATCTCCAGTTCCTCGCGGAGACGGCCGGGCTGGCGGATCCGCTCGACGTGCGGGTGGTCGAGGCGTACTGGATCGGCAACGAGCTGCTGGACCGGGCCGATCCCGCCGCTCTGGTGGAGCGCATGACCGACCGGTTCCGGGGGCAGCTCGGCGGCACCTGGCGCGACGCCGGGCGGCGCGCCCTGGCCCATCACAGCTTCCAGGTGTTCGAGGTGTATCCGTGGGCCCCGATGCTGCGGTCGACGGGTCATCCGACCGCCCTGGCCGTGCTCGACCAGTGCCGGGTCCGTACGGGAGTGGTCGTGGCCGCCGACAGAGACCTGGCGACCGTGCGGTCGCGCCCGCTGTGCTGGGACGGGGCGGGGCTGGCCGACGGCTCGTGGCGGGAGGAGACCGTACGCTGCTCGGCCGGTGGACTGACGCTGCTCGACGGGCTCTCCGCCGGCGACCGGGTGGCGCTGCACTGGGACTGGGTGTGCGATGTGATCAACGACGAGCAGGCCCGACGCATCGAATTGCTTGAGGAACGCCGACGCACCGACTTGGGCCTCTCTTCCTCTGGACCGGGCATCGGCATTCTTGGCGCTCCGGGCTGATGGCCGAGGACTCCGCCGATTCCTGACGCAGTTGGTCGGCGTGCCCGTAGCGCCCCGCTTGCTCCCCCGCCACGTACCTCAGAACCCACTGCTGAGAGACCGGTCCCAACCAGGGCCGGCGTCGGCCCCTCGCCGGTCGACCGCGCCAAATACCGCCGCCTGCTGAGGAAGCGCGGTCTCAAACCCCTGATCGCCCGACGCGGCGTCACCCATGGCTCCGGACTGGGCAAGGTGCGCTGGGTGATCGAGCGCGCCTTCGCCTGGCTGCACCGGTTCAAACGGCTCCGCACCCGCTACGAACGACGCGCCGATCTCCACCACGGGCTGCTCGAACTGGTCTGCAGCCTGATATGCCTACGCCGGCTCCAGCGAGCGGCCGGACGCGGGGTCAGTAGCGGAGGCGAGTCTCGGGCCCATTGATACGCACCATACAGTTCTTGAAGAGCCGCAACGGAGGCCGCCGACCGTCAACCGGAGCCAGTGTGAGCTCCAAGTCCTGCAACGGTTTGACCAGGGCAATAAACCCGAGGCCGAGCCCGTGGAGCCGTCTGAGGCGGCGTCGGCGAAGTCCGTGGACGACCGGCTGATTGACGAGCTGGGGGGCCGGGCTCAGGCCGAGGGCCTGCAGCCGACCGGCGAGGGCGGACTGCTCCAGCAGCTGACGAAACGGCTCCTGGAGTCGGCTCTCGAGGGTGAGATCACCGACCATCTCGGCTATGACAAGCAGGATCCGGCGGGGAAGAACGGCGGCAACTCACGCAACGGCACCCGGTCCAAGACCGTACTGACCGATGTCGGCCCGGTGGATACTGACTTCGGCTGGTCAGGGTGACGTTGGGGGGCGAGCGTCAGGCCGGTGCCCTCTATGAAGCCGTCGAGGGTGTCGGGCCGGTACTGCAGGCGCTTGAGCCGGTTGCGGACGAGGGCCTCGAGTCGGTCGAGGGCGACCACGGCGAGGTTGGCCAGGCTGCGTTTGACGTGGGCACACACGCCCTCGACGGGGTTGAGGCCGAGCGAGTAGGCGGGGAGCAGGAACACCGTCAGCCAGGCACACTCGGCGGTCAACTCGCGCATGGCGTGGGAGACGTGGGTGTTCAGGCTGTGCCGGACCAGCACGATCGGTGCCATGACGAGTTGGGGGCGCCGTCGATCAGTGCGATGAAGTCGCGCTCGCTCATACTGCGGCGCTTGCCCTTGCCGGAGGGGTGGGTGCGCAGGCGGTGGCACAGCCGGGTCCGGGAGCCGGGCCGCATGGCGATCATCCCGGCCACGGACAGCCGTCCCGGGCGTCGTCCGCTCACCGTCACCTGCGGGGTCACGCCGCGCCGGCCCCAGGTGCGTCCTTTGGGCGGCCGTCGGGTGAAGCCTGCCTCGTCCTCGAAGCAGATGTAGCCCCCGCAGGCCGCCCGGGTTCTTTTACCTCCGCCCAGGTCGCCTCCTTCCATGCAGTGACGGCCTGCTCGTCCCGCTCGGCGACCCGCCGCGCGGGGGCCTGCGGGCTGAAGCCGAGCCTGTGCATCAGCCTCGTCGCTCCCGAGACGCTGCAGGAGACGTGGAACTTCCGGCTCACCCGCAGACGCTGTGCCACTTCCGACGGCTTGATCCTCTGCTCGAACAGCTCGGCCGCCTGCATCCGCACCGACTCACGGCGCAGCCGACCCGCAGCGGTCAGCCCGCCCCCATCCGCATACCTCACACACCACCGGAGACAGCCGTCACACCGAGTCCATCAGGGCCTTCGGGAAAGTTCACCCTGACGAGCCGAAGTCAGTGACGTGGTCGCCGGGGGCCACTATCCAGCTCCAGCCGAGCGGGGTCAGCAAGACCCCGTGGGCGGCAATGAGGGTGGCGATGGACTGGGCGGCCAGAACGGCGCCGTGGAGCACGACGTCTTCTGAGATACCGGTGGCACGGGAACAGGTGACGCCTTGCTGCCGTCCTGAACGATGCTGAGGCCCCCGCCTCGCCGACCGTGTGGTGGTGTGCGACCACCCCGGCTGCAGGACTGGCGGTCGGGCCAGACCTGGAGCTGCCCGCCCTGCCCGCTCAGAAGCCGTTGTCTTTCCGAGAGTGGCGGGTATGTTTCCGCTGGTCAGGTGTAGGTGCGGTGTTTTGGCGGCAGGGACGAGGTGTTGTGTCGT
>NZ_JBSFFY010000069.1:0-30859 GCF_053596315.1 Streptomyces sp. NPDC001732 | reverse complement strand
GATAACAACACCACTTGGCCCACACTCTCCCCCACCCCCCCCCACTCCCCATCTTAACCCCCCCCCGGGGGGGGGGCCCGCCCGGACAGCTGTCCGGCCGGGCCCCTCTTCAGCTCTCCGAAGTCCTCCGGGCCCGCGGAGGGGCGGGCGGGGAAACGCCCCGCACGGCACCTCGCACCCCACCCGCCCCGCACGGCACCTCGCGCCGCGCACGGCAAAAGGGCCGGGCCCCGGGGAAACCCCGGGGCCCGGCCCTCAGCCTGCCGACGGCTACGCGCTCATCGCGCGTACCCGGCTCAGTTGTCGTCCTCGTCGATCAGGAACCCGCGCATCGGCGAAGGGGCCTGCTGCATCGGCTGCGGCGCCTGCGGCCGCACCGGCGCCATCGGCTGGGTCATCGCCGGCGCCATCTGCTGCTGGCCGCCGTACGAGGGCCCACCGCCCATGGACGGGTTGCCGCCGCCCATCGGCTGGTTGCCACCGCCCATGGTGTGGCCCATGGCACCCGCACCGGCCGGAGCCAGCGAGGGCGACGGCGGCAGCGAGGCGGTCGCCGGGGTCCGCGGCGGGGCCAGCGAGTCGTCCGCCTGGGTCTCCAGCTGACGCAGCTGGCTCTCCAGGTAGGACTTCAGACGGGTCCGGTACTCGCGCTCGAAGCCGCGCAGGTCCTCGACCTTGCGCTCCAGCGTCGCGCGGGCCGACTCCAGCGAGCCCATCGCCACGCGGTGCTTCTCCTGCGCGTCCCGCTCCAGCGCGTCCGCCTTGGCACGGGCGTCCCGCTCCAGGCCCTCGGCACGGCTGCGCGCCTCGCCGACGATCTTGTTGGCTTCGGAACGGGCCTCCGCGATCGCCTGGTCGGCCGTCTGCTGCGCGAGCGAGAGGACACGGGCGGCGCTGTCGCCGCCGGGGCCCTGACCGGGCTGCTGCATCTGCGGCTGCTGCATCTGCTGCATCTGCTGCTGCGGGGCGTGACCGCCCATGGGGCCGCCCATCGGGCCACCCATGGGACCGCCCTGCATCGGACCGGGGCCGTGCGGGCCCTGCGGGCCGGGGCCGTGCTGGCCCTGGGGACCAGGACCGTGACCGCTGGGACCGGCGGGCAGCTGCGGAGCACCACCGGGCAGCTGGGGGGGACCCATCTGCGGGGGCTGCTGCTGGACCGGCGGTCCCGATATGGCGGCGGGCACGGGTGCGCCGGGCCTGTCCTGCGGCTCCGGCTTGCGCATGCCCTGCTGCTGGTTCTGCGCGGCGGCACGCGTTGCGGCGGCCAGCTTCGCGCGCAGATCCTCGTTCTCACGGAGCAGGCGGGTCAGCTCGGACTCGACCTCGTCGAGGAAGGCATCGACCTCGTCCTCGTCATAGCCTTCTCGGAGGCGGACGGTTGTGAACTGCTTGTTCCGCACGTCCTCAGGAGTCAGCGGCATCTCTTCTTCACCTCTACGTAGTCGTCGGCAGTCGGCAAGACCGTATCGCTCACAGCCTGATCACGATGTTGATCAGGATGTAGACGATGATCATCAGAACGAAGAAGGACAGGTCGAGTGCCACGCCCCCGAGACGCAGCGGCGGGATGAACCGCCGCAGAAGCTTGAGCGGTGGATCGGTGACAGTGTAGGTGGCCTCAAGTATGACCACCATCGGCTTGCCGGGCTGCCATGAACGCGCGAACTGGAAGACGTAGTCCATGACCAGCCGGAAGATCAGCACGATGAGGAAACACATCAGCGCGACATAGACAACTTGCACTGCGACGCCCATTTCGCGCTTCCCTCTCCCCTGGCTCTCGTAGCTCCGGCCTCACGGCCGGGTTGTTCCCGTTGTCGTGTTCTCAGCTCTGGTTGAAGAATCCGCCCTCAGCGATGCGGGCCTTGTCCTCCGCCGTGACATCGACGTTAGCAGGCGACAACAGGAACACCTTCTGCGTCACACGCTCAATGCTGCCATGGAGACCGAAGACGAGTCCTGCGGCAAAGTCGACAAGTCGCTTGGCGTCCGTATCGTCCATCTCTGTGAGATTCATGATCACCGGAGTGCCCTCACGGAAGTGTTCCCCGATGGTACGGGCCTCGTTGTAGGTCCTGGGGTGCAGCGTGGTGATGCGGTAGGGCTCCCGCTCGGACACGACCTTGGGCATGATCACCGGTGCGTTCTTCTCCATGTTCGGGCGTTCAGGTGTGATGGATGCCACGGGAGCGATCCGGGCGGGTCGTTCCCTTTCCGCCGGGATCTGGACCGGCTCCCGCTGCGCGGGGGGCTGCACCGCTCGTACCGGTTCCTCCCGCTCCCGTTCGCGGTCCCGCTCCACCTGGTGCGCGGGCTGATGCCGCCGCCGGTCCCGCTCGGGCTCCGGCTCGGGTTCGAATTCGTCGTCGGGGTCGAACCCCGGACCGTCGTACCCATCGTCCTCCACGAGGCCGAGGTAGACCGCCATCTTGCGCATCGCGCCGGCCATGCTCCGAGTCCTCCGCTCTGTGGTGGATCGGCATATGTCACCAAGTGCCCGCGATCCACTGAGGTCCGCCCGCCATCAGCGGGAATGACCATATTTTCTGCTGTGGTCCGACCTGCTTGGCGACGTTACCCGAGCCCGGGTCGGACTCCGAGTACCGCCGTACCGACGCGCACATGTGTCGCTCCGGCCGCGACCGCGTCCTCGAGGTCCCCGCTCATCCCTGCGGAGACCATGTTCGCAGCCGGATGGTTCCTGCGCAGCCGGGATGAGAATTCCATCAGCCGGTCGAAGGCGGCCCGTTGCCGTCCCGCGTACGGTCCGGCGAGCGGCGCGACGGTCATCAGGCCGTCGAGCCGCAGCCCCGGCGCGGAGCCGACCGCGGCGGCCAACTCCTCGATCCCGTCCGGCGCGACGCCGCCCCGTTCGCCCCGTTCGCCGCTCTCCGCGTCCAGCGCCACCTGGATGAGGCAGCCCAGTTCGCGACCCTCGCGCACGGCCGCCGCCGAGAGCGCCGTGACCAGTCTGACCCGGTCCACCGACTGCACGACGTCGGCATAACTTGCCACGGAACGAACCTTGTTCGTCTGCAATTGACCCACAAAGTGCCATGTGAGCGACAGATCCGCACATTCGGCTGCCTTGGGGGCCGCGTCCTGGTCACGATTCTCCGCGACATGACGCACACCGAGTTCATGCAGAATCCGCACATCGCTCGCGGGGTAGGTCTTGGTGACCACGACGAGGGTCACCTCCTCCCGCTTGCGCGCCGCGGCGGAACAGGCGGAAGCGATGCGTTCCTCCACCCGTGCCAGGTTTTCGGCGAGTTGAGTCCTACGGTCCGTCATGCCCTATCAGTCCAACCAGACATATCCGGCGAGCCGCCCGGTGGTGCGGTCGCGGCGGTACGAGAAGTGGTCGCTCGATTCGAGGGTGCAGACCGGGGAGGCCTGCCGGTCCTCGACCCCGAGTGCTTCGAGCTGGGCATGGACCCCCGCCGTGACGTCCACGGCCGGGGTGCCCCAGCTGGTCTCGGACCAGGCCGCCGGGACGCTCCGGGCGACCTCGGCGCGCATCTCGGCCGGAACCTCGTAACACCGTCCGCAGACCGCCGGCCCGGTGCGGGCGACGATCCGGGAGACCTCGGCGCCGAGCCCGGTCATGGCCTCGACCGCGGCGGGGACGACCCCGGCGACCAGGCCGGGACGGCCCGCGTGCGCCGCCGCCACGATCCCGGCGACCGGGTCGGCCAGCAGTACGGGGGTGCAGTCGGCGGTGAGCACGGCGAGCGGGAGGCCGCGTCGCGCGGTCACCACCGCGTCCACCGCGGGTATCTCCGAGGCGTCGCCCCACGGGGCGTCGACGACTGCGACGTCCCGGCCGTGCACCTGGTTCATCCAGACGACCCGGGCCGGGTCCAGGCCGAGGTCCCGGGCAGCGCGCTCGCGGTTGGCCAGAACGGCGGCGGGGTCGTCTCCGACCGCGCCGCCGAGGTTGAGCTCCTCGTAGGGGGCTGCGCTCACCCCGCCCCACCTGTCGGTGAAGGCGAAGTGCGCACGACCCCCGGAGGGTACTGCGTGGTGCTGGTCTATCACTTCAAGAAGTCCGGGACATCCAGCTCTTCGGCCTGGGAGTCCTGGTAGGGACGGGCCGAGGGGACCTGCGGCGGGGTGACCGGCGGCAGGTGGCTCTCGCTCACCACCGGCGCGGGCTCCACCTTGACCGGCGACTCCTCGCGGATGGGCACGGAGCCCAGTCCGCCGCTCTGGCGCACGGGCTCGGCGGAGCGGACCGGCGGAGCCGGCTCCTCGCGCTTGGCGGAGCTCGCGCCCAGGACGTTCTCGCGACGGGCCGGCGGCTGTCCGCCGTCGAAGCCTGCCGCGATCACAGTGACCCGCACCTCGTCGCCCAGCGCGTCGTCGATGACCGCGCCGAAGATGATGTTCGCCTCGGGGTGCGCCGCCTCGCTCACCAGCTGGGCGGCCTCGTTGATCTCGAAGAGACCGAGGTCGCTGCCGCCGGAGATGGAGAGCAGGACACCGCGGGCGCCGTCGATGGACGCCTCCAGGAGCGGCGAGGAGATCGCCATCTCCGCGGCGGCCACCGCGCGGTCGTCGCCGCGGGCCGAGCCGATGCCCATGAGCGCCGATCCGGCCTCGGACATGACCGACTTGACGTCGGCGAAGTCGAGGTTGATCAGACCGGGCGTCGTGATGAGGTCGGTGATGCCCTGAACGCCCGAGAGCAGCACCTGGTCGGCCGACTTGAACGCGTCGAGCACGCTGACCTGGCGGTCCGAGATGGACAGCAGCCGGTCGTTGGGAATGACGATGAGGGTGTCGACCTCTTCGCGGAGCTCGGCGATGCCGTCCTCCGCCTGGTTCGCACGCCGCCGGCCCTCGAAGGTGAACGGGCGGGTGACCACGCCGATCGTCAGGGCGCCCAGCGAGCGCGCGATGTTGGCGACGACGGGTGCGCCGCCGGTGCCGGTGCCGCCGCCTTCTCCGGCGGTGACGAAGACCATGTCGGCCCCCTTGAGGACCTCCTCGATCTCCTCACGGTGGTCCTCTGCCGCCTTGCGACCGACGGCCGGGTTGGCCCCGGCGCCGAGGCCGCGGGTGAGTTCGCGGCCGACGTCGAGCTTGACGTCGGCGTCGCTCATCAACAGGGCTTGCGCATCAGTGTTGATCGCGATGAACTCGACGCCCTTGAGACCGACCTCGATCATTCGGTTGATGGCATTGACACCACCGCCGCCGACACCGATGACCTTGATGACTGCGAGGTAGTTCTGCGGTGCTGCCACGTCGAAGGCCTCTCGCCTCGAGTTACGTGTCGTCGCTGCGCGGTGTTCCCGCCGCGACGACGGATGCCGATTGGGACGGTCCGAAACGCCGACCCAAACCCTAACGTTCAAGTTTAGGGTTACCAGTGTGTCTGCTTCATGGACTCTTCCGAACAGGACACTAAGTCGACAAGTGGCGCGCGTTCAACGAACACGCCGAACCTCCCGTTTTTCTTTTCACCCTATGTGATCACCCGTAGCGCTGACCAACCAGGGTGCTGGCCAGGCCAAATACGCGTCAACTGCCGGACGCGGCAGGGGCCGTGGGTGCACTCACGTCGAAGTGTCCCGCTTTGGGGGCCGCTTTCATGAGAGCGGTGAGAACTCTCGCCTTCACCGGACCTCCTTCGGCACTGCCCCAGACCACCGTGCGATCCCGGGTGAGCTCCAGGGAGATCGAGTCGTACGAGGTGACCCGCACAACCCTGGTGTCCTTGGCGACACCGCCCGGGAGTTCACCGGCGACCCGGACCGCTTCCCGCACCAGCCGGGCACTGCCGAACCGGCGCAGGCTCGCGGACCTTTCGGGTGCCAATTCCAACAAAGGTACACGGCCGGGCGATTTGTCCACCGTCGCGAAGCGCACGCCTTTAGCGTCGACTTCAGTGAATTTTGCACCCTTTTTAATCAACAGCACCGGCTGCCGTTCGGTCACTTCGAGGCGGATTCCGTGCGGCCACGACCGCACGACGTCCACCGAATCGATACGGGGGAGCTTCCGGCGCAGCCGGTCGGCGATGGCGTCGGTGTCGACGGTGACCAGCGGCGCCCCGACCGGTACCGCCGCGACGGCCTCCACCTCGGCCGGTGTCAGCACGTCGAGACCGGTGGTCCCGACCCGTTCCACCCGGAGCCAGGAGGAGCCGTAGAGCGCCCAGACGGCGCCGGAGCCGAGCAGCAGCGCCAGTACGCCGATCACGATCAGCGTTGCGCGGCTGGGCAGTCGGCGCCCCTCGGGGCGTGTGCGCGGCGGGCGAGCCGGGGATTCCTCCCGCTGCGCCGCACCGCGCCGGGCGGTCGTCGGTCCGGCCACGCTCGCTCCTCACACCGGGTCCGGGGGCGCCGCCCCCGGACCCGTCGGCCTCACGCGCCTCGGCGTGCGGCGATCGCTTCGTACACCATGCCGACGAGCAGGTCGTCGGCGTCCCGACGGCCGAACTCGGCGGCGGCGCGGGACATCTCGTACAACCGGTGCGGATCCGCGAGCACCGGGAGGACGTTGCCCTGCACCCACTCGGGGGTGAGCGCCGCGTCGTCCACCAGCAGACCGCCGCCGGCGTTCACCACCGGCTGGGCGTTGAGCCGCTGTTCGCCATTGCCGATGGGCAGCGGGACGTACGCGGCCGGGAGCCCGACGGCGGAGAGTTCGGCGACGGTCATCGCGCCGGCGCGGCAGAGCATCATGTCGGCCGCGGCGTACGCGAGATCCATCCGGTCCACGTACGGTACCGGGATGTAGGGCGGCATCCCGGGCATGTTGTCCACGCGCGGCAGTTCGTTCTTCGGACCGACCACGTGCAGGACCTGGATGCCGGCGCGCTGCAGCAGCGGAGCGACCCGCTGCACCACCTCGTTGAGCCGGCGCGCGCCCTGCGAGCCGCCGGAGACCAGCAGCGTCGGCAGGTTGGGGTCGAGGCCGAAGGTGGCGCGCGCCTCGGGGCGGACCCGGGCCCGGTCCAGGGTGGCGATGGTGCGGCGCAGCGGGATGCCGATGTAGCGGGCGCCGCGCAGCTTGCTGTCGGGGGTGGAGACCGCGACGCCGTGGGCGTACCGCGAACCGATCTTGTTGGCCAGACCGGGGCGGGCGTTGGCCTCGTGGACGACGATCGGCACCCCGGCCCGCTTGGCGGCGAGGTAGCCGGGCAGGGCGACGTAGCCGCCGAAGCCGACGACGCAGTCCGCCTTGGTGCGCTCCAGGACCTGCTCGGCCGCCTTGATGGTGCCGCGCAGCCGTCCCGGGACGGTGATCAGTTCCGGGGTGGGCTTGCGGGGCAGCGGCACGGCCGGGATCAGGGCGAGTTCGTACCCCCGCTCGGGTACGAGCCTGGTCTCGAGTCCGCGCTCCGTGCCCAGGGCAGTGATTCCCACGGTCGGGTCCTGCCTGCGCAGGGCGTCCGCGAGGGCGAGCGCGGGCTCGATGTGGCCGGCGGTCCCCCCACCGGCGAGTACGACATGCACCGAAATTCACCGCTCTCCGGACGGACGCTTCTTGACGCGCCGTCTCATCGTCTTCCATCTCACCCCGGGCCGTCGCATGGCCAGGGCCGCCTTCGCTGCGGGATCCTCTCGCGCGAACGCGATCAGCAGCCCGACGGCGAACATGGCCGGCAGCAGGGCCGACCCTCCGTAGGAGAACAGCGGGAGCGGGACACCGGCGATCGGCAGCAGGCCGAGCACCGCACCGATGTTGATCACGGCCTGCACCGTGATCCAGGTGGTCACACCTCCCGCGGCGTACCTCACGAAGGGGTCCTCCGTGCGTCCGGCCACGCGGATACCCGCATAGCCTAGAGCCGCGAAGAGGGCGAGCACCGACAGCGTCCCCGCCAGCCCCAGTTCCTCCCCGGTGATGGCGAAAATGAAGTCGGTGTGCGGTTCAGGCAGTTGACCCCATTTTTCCACACTTGCACCGAGCCCGGAACCGAACCATCCGCCGGAGGCCAGAGCATAGATGCCGTGCACGGCCTGCCAGCAGGAGTCCCCCGGGCCGGGCTCGGTGGCGCCGATGCAGGCGAGCCGCGACATGCGGTTCGGGCTGGTCTTGATCAGTACGAAGGCGATGAGCGCGGCGGAGCCGAGCACCCCGGCGAAGAGCCGGGTGGGTGCCCCGGCCAGCCAGAGCAGCCCGAAGAGGATCGCGGTGAGAATGATCGCGGTCCCCATGTCGCCGCCGAGCATGATCAGCCCGAGGAGCATGAAGGCGACCGGCACGAGCGGGACGAGCAGGTGTTTCCACTGCGTCAGCAGCCGCTTGTCCTGCTTGCGGGCGAGCAGATCGGCGCCCCACAGGACCAGGGCGAGCTTGCCGAACTCGCTGGGCTGGAGCTGGAAGGGGCCGCCCAGGTAGAGCCAGTTCTGGTTGCCGTTGACCGACATTCCTATCCCCGGCACCTGGACCAGCACCATCAGGAAGACGGTTCCCATGAGCAGTGGGTAGGCGAGCGCCCGGTGGAGTTTGCCGGGCATCCGGGCGGCGAGTGCCATCAGTCCGGCGCCGATGACCGCGGCGAGGAACTGTTTGCGGAAGAAGTAGGTGCTCGGCTTGTCGAGCTCCAGGGCCTTGATCATCGAGGCGGAGTAGACCATCACCAGGCCGAGCACGGTGATCAGCAGGCCCGCGCCCAGGATCAGGTAGTAGGCGGTCAGGGGGCGGTCCCAGGCCCTGCGCGCCCGTTCGTACATCCGGCGTGCGCCACCACCGCGCGGGGAGCGCGAGCCGCCGGTGGGGCGCCCCTTGGAGCGAGGGACGGCGGGACGCCGGGCGCCGGTGGCCGACCGGACCCGCAGCGCGGTGCCGAGCGGCACCGGGGCGCCCGTGCCCGCCCCCGCGGGCAGGGGCGGGGGGAACGCCCGGCTGATCGGCGCGGCGGCCCGTGAGCGACGCCCACGGGCCGCGACGGAGCTCTCTTCGGCCGGCATTGTCGCTGTCCCCTCCACTGCTCGTGCCCGGGGCCGCCGCCGCGGGCCGGGGCACGCGGCGCGGTGGCCCGCGCCCGGTCGTCCGGGACGGTAGGGCGCGGAGACCGGGCCCGTCAGGCGCTCTCGGCGGCGAGCGCGCGGACCGCGTCCGCGAACGCCTCGCCCCGCTTGTTGTAATTGACGAACATGTCCATCGAGGCGCAGGCCGGGGCCATCAGCACGGTGTCCCCCGGGCGGGCGAGCCGTGCCGCTTCCCGGACCGCCTCGGACATCGCCCCAGTGTCGGTCCGGTCGAGGTCGACCACCGGGACCTCGGGGGCGTGTCGCGCGAGGGCTTCACGGATCAGTGCCCGGTCCCGGCCGATCAGGACGACGCCGCGCAGCCGTCCGGCGGCCGCGGTCACCAGTTCGTCGAAGGTGGCGCCCTTGGCGAGGCCGCCGGCGATCCAGACGATCGGCTCGTAGGACGCGAGCGACGCCTCGGCGGCGTGGGTGTTGGTGGCCTTGGAGTCGTCGACGTACGCCACCCCGGCGATGTCCGCGACGTGCTCGATGCGGTGCGGGTCGGGGCGGAAGGCCCGCAGCCCGTCCCGTACGGCCGCGGGCTCGATGCCGAAGGCACGGGCCAGGGCCGCCGCCGCCAGGGCGTTGGCGATGTTGTGCGGGGCGGGCGGGTCGATGTCCTCGACCTCGGCGAGCTCCTGGGCCTGCTTCTGCCGGTTCGCCACGAAGGCGCGGTCGACGAGGATGCCGTCGACCACGCCCAGCTGGGACGGGCCCGGGGTGGCCAGGGTGAAGCCGATGGCGCGGCAGCCCTCCTCGACCTCGGCCGCGCGGACCAGCTCCTCGGTCGCCGCGTCGGCCGCGTTGTACACGCAGGCGACCCGGTTGCCCTCGTAGACCCGGCCCTTGTCCGCGGCGTACGCCGCCATCGAGCCGTGCCAGTCGAGGTGGTCCGGGGCCAGGTTGAGGACGGCCGCGGAGTGGGCGCGCAGCGAGGGCGCCCAGTGCAGCTGGTAGCTGGACAGCTCGACGGCGAGCACGTCGTACTCCTGGTCGCCGAGAACGGCGTCCAGGAGGGACACGCCGATGTTGCCGACGGCCGCGGTGCGCAGCCCGGCCGCCTCCAGGATCGAGGCGAGCATCCGTACGGTCGTGGTCTTGCCGTTGGTGCCGGTGACCGCCAGCCACGGGGCCGCGTCGGGGCCGCGCAGCCGCCAGGCGAGTTCGACGTCGCCCCAGACCGGGACGCCCGCCTCGGCGGCTGCCGCGAAGAGCGGTTTGTCGGGCTTCCAGCCCGGCGCGGTGACGATGAGCTCGGTGGACTCGGGCAGGGTCGCCCCGTCGCCGAGGCGCACGGTGATGCCCTGCGCCTCCAGCTCCGCGGCCTGCGTCCGGGAACGCTCGTCGTCCCCGTCGTCGACCACCGTGACGAGGGCCCCGAGGCCGTGCAGCACCCTGGCCGCCGGAATTCCGGAGACCCCGAGTCCCGCGACGGTGACGTGCTTGCCCTGCCAGTCCTGGTTGCTCACTTCTCGGCTGCCCATCCTGCGTAGAAGAGACCGAGTCCGACGATCACGCACATGCCCTGGATGATCCAGAAGCGGACCACGACAAGGACTTCGGACCACCCCTTGAGTTCGAAGTGGTGCTGGAGCGGCGCCATCCGGAAGACTCGCTTGCCGGTCATCTTGAAGGAACCGACCTGGATGACCACGGACATGGTGATCATCACGAAGAGGCCGCCGAGGATGGCCAGCAGGAGCTCGGTGCGGGAGCAGATCGCCAGCCCGGCGAGTGCGCCGCCGAGGGCGAGCGAGCCGGTGTCGCCCATGAAGATCTTGGCGGGCGAGGTGTTCCACCACAGGAAGCCGAAGCAGGCGCCCATCAGCGCGGAGGCGACGACGGCGAGGTCGAGCGGATCCCGCACCTGGAAGCAGGCGTTGGGGTTGGTCAGGGTCTCCGCGTTGACGCAGGACTCCTGGAACTGCCACAGCCCGATGAAGGTGTACGCGCCGAAGACCATCACCGAGGCGCCGGTGGCCAGACCGTCCAGGCCGTCCGTCAGGTTCACGCCGTTGGACATGGCGAGGATCATGAACAGCGCCCAGACGACGAACAGCACCGGGCCGATCGTCCAGCCGAAGTCCGTGACGAACGACAGCCGGTCGGAGGCCGGGGCGTTGCCGTGCTTGTCCGCGAACTGGAGCGAGAGCACCGCGAAGGCGACGCCCACGATCAGCTGGCCCGCCATCTTCGCCTTGGCCCGCAGGCCCAGCGAACGCTGCTTGACGATCTTGATGTAGTCGTCGAGGAAGCCGACGAGGCCCATGCCGGCCATCAGGAAGAGCACCAGCACACCGGAGAACGTCAGCGGCTCGCCGGTGATCACCTTCGCGAGGAAGTACGCGATGATCGTCGCCAGGATGAAGGCGATCCCACCCATGGTGGGCGTGCCCTTCTTGGACCCGTGGGTGCGCGGGCCGTCGTCCCGGATGAACTGGCCGTATCCCTTGCGGGCCAGCAGCTTGATCAGCAGCGGAGTTCCGACCAGGGTCAGGAAGAGCCCGATGGCCCCCGCGAACAGGATCTGCCTCATCGGCCCGCGACCTCGCCCTCGGACGCGTCGCCCAGCAGTGCCATGGCGACCTGCTCCAGGCCGACCGACCGGGACGCCTTCACCAGCACGACGTCTCCCGGGCGCAGTTCACTGCGCAACAGGTCGACCGCGGCCTGTGCGTCGGACACGTGCACCGACTCCTCACCCCACGAACCCTCGTTGTATGCGCCCAGTTGCAGCCAGGAGGCTTCTCTCCCCCCGACGGCGACGAGCTTGCTGACGTTGAGCCGGACGGCGAGCCGTCCGACCGCGTCGTGCTCGGCGAGCGAGGCGTCGCCGAGCTCGGCCATCTGGCCGAGCACCGCCCACGTACGCCGGCCCTTCCCCATGGCGACCAGCGCGCGCAGCGCGGCTTTCATGGATTCGGGGTTCGCGTTGTAGGCGTCATTGACGAACGTCACGCCGTCCGGACGCTCGGTGACCTCCATGCGCCAGCGGGAGAGGGTGCCCGCCTCGGAGAGCCCTTCGGCGATCTCGTCTGCGGACAGGCCCAACTCATGGGCGACGGCGGCCGCGGCGAGCGCGTTCGACACGTGGTGCTCACCGTACAGGCGCATGCTCACGTCGCTGCACCCGGTGGGTGTGTGGAGCTTGAAAGCGGGGCGTCCGTCGTCGGTGAGACGGACGTTCTCTCCCCGTACGTCCGCTTCCGCGGCTTCGCCGAAGAGCAGCACCCGGGCCTTCGTGCGGGAGGACATGGCGCGTACGAGGGGGTCGTCGGCGTTGAGGACGGCGGTGCCGTCCTCGGGCAGCGACTCGACCATCTCGCCCTTGGCCTGGGCGATCTGCTCCCGGCCGCCGAACTCGCCGATGTGGGCGGTGCCGACGTTGAGGACGAGGCCGATCCGGGGCGGGACGAGGCCGGTGAGGTAGCGGATGTCGCCGATGTAGCGCGCGCCCATTTCGAGGACGAGGTGCCGGGTGTCCCCGGTGGCACGCAGGGCGGTGAGCGGCAGGCCGATCTCGTTGTTGAGGTTGCCCTCCGGGTAGACGGTGGGGCCCTTGCGTTCGAGGAGCTGGGCGATGAGGTCCTTGGTGGAGGTCTTGCCGGCGGAGCCGGTGAGCGCGACGACGGTGCTGCCGAGGCGGCCCACGACGGCCCTGGCGAGCGCGCCGAGCGCGGCCACGACGTCGTCGACGACGATCGCCGGAACACCGACGGGGCGGGTGGCCAGCACCGCTGCCGCGCCCGCCTCGACGGCGCGCTGCGCGTAGTCGTGGCCGTCGACCCGCTCGCCGGCGAAGGCGACGAACAGGCTGCCGTGCTTCACCTCCCGGGAGTCGATGACGACCGGTCCGCTGACGGTTGCTGCCGGATCGGGTATGTCGTGCGACTGCCCGCCGACGATTTTGGCGATCTCGGCGAGGGAAAGGGCGATCACTTGGTCATCCCTGACTGTTGTTCTCGTGGGTGTGGGCGCGGGGGTCGGCGTCCGTGGTGCTCGCGTGCCCCAGGGAGCGGTCGATGGCCGCGCGCAGGACCACGCGGTCGTCGAAGGGGCGTACGACGCCGTGGATGTCCTGGCCCTGCTCGTGGCCCTTGCCGGCGACCAGCACGGTGTCACCGGGTTCGGCACGGGCGACCGCGGCGGCGATGGCCGCGGCCCGGTCGGCGTCGACCAGGACGTCGCCCCGCTCGTGGACGGGGACCTCGGCGGCGCCCGCGAGCATGGCGGCGAGGATTCCGAGGGGGTCCTCGGAACGGGGGTTGTCGGAGGTCAGTACGGCGGTGTCGGCGAGACGGGCCGCGGCGGCGCCCATCGGGCCGCGCTTGGTCGTGTCGCGGTCGCCGCCGCAGCCGAGGACGATGTGGAGCCGGCCCTCGGTGACCTTGCGCAGGGAACGCAGGACGGATTCGACGGCGTCGGTCTTGTGCGCGTAGTCGACGACCGCGAGGTAGGGCTGTCCGGCGTCCACCCGCTCCAGCCGGCCGGGGACGCCGGGGACGGCCGCGACGCCGTCGGCCGCGGTCTGCGGGTCGATGCCCGCGACGGCGAGGGTGACGATCGCGGCGAGGGTGTTGGCGACGTTGAACGGGCCGGGCAGCGGGGCCCTGGCCGCGATCCGTTCGTCCTTGGGACCGACGACGGTGAAGGTGGAGCCCAGCGGACCCACCTCGACCTCCTCGGCGCGCCAGTCGGCGTCCGGGTGGCCCTCGGCGGAGAAGGTGACGATCGGGACGGACGCCTCCGTGACCAGCCTGCGGCCGTACTCGTCGTCGAAGTTGACGACGCCCTGCCGGCTGCGTTCGGGGGTGAAGAGCCGCGCCTTGGCCTGGAAGTAGTCCTCCATCCCGGAGTGGAACTCCATGTGTTCCGGGCTGAGGTTATTGAAGACCGCGACGTCGAAGACGCAGCCGTCGACCCGGCCGAGCACCAGTGCGTGGCTGGAGACCTCCATGGTCACCGAGTCGACGCCGCGTTCACGCATGACGGCGAACAGGGCCTGCAGGTCGGTGGCTTCGGGGGTGGTGCGCTCGGACTTGATGCGCTCGTCGCCGATCCGCGTCTCGACGGTGCCGATCAGCCCGGTGGCGCGGCCCGCGCCGCGGAAGCCGCCCTCGACGAGGTACGCGGTGGTGGTCTTGCCGGACGTTCCGGTGATCCCGATCTGGAGGAGGTCGGTGCCGGGCCGTCCGTAGATCTCGGCGGCGAGTTCGCCCATCCGGCCGCGCGGGTCCTCGGTGACCAGCACCGGCAGTCCGGTGGCGGCGGCACGTTCGGCGCCGGCCGGGTCGGTGAGGACCGCCGTCGCGCCGAGGCCGGCCGCCTGGGCGGCGAAGTCGGCGCCGTGGAAGCGGGCGCCCGGCAGGGCCGCGTACACGTCACCGGGGCGCACCGCCCGCGAGTCGTGGGTGATGCCGGTGACCTCCCCGGTTCCTGGCGGTTCGACTCCCAGCCGGGCCGCCAGTTCGCCGAGCGGCGTCGGTCCGATCCGGTCCGGACGGGGCGCTCCCGGGTATTGCGCGGGCGCGGCCTTCTGGGTGGTTTGGAACTGATCAGCGTGGGGCACGGCGGTGAGCGTACCGGGCGCACCCGGCCTCTCGCGAAGTGAGGGGCCGGGGTTTCGGCGGTTCCCGCTCCGGTTCCCGGGTTCGGGCGTGATGGTTGTCACTGGTTGGTTCCCCGAGTTCACTCGCCGGGATCGAAGGACACCGGCAGCCTGGCCGGGCCGCTGCCGGACGGTGGGGTCTGGAGGGTCTTCAGCGCGAATTCCATGACCTGCTTGTAGATCGGCCCGCAGATCTGGCCGCCGAAGTAGCTGCCTTTGGTCGGGTTCTGGATCGCGCAGTAGACGGTGATCTGCGGTTTGTCGGCGGGCGCGAAGCCGGCGAAGGAGGCGGTGTAGCCGTGATATCCGCCGCGCACCGGGTCGACCCGGTTGGCCGTACCGGTCTTGCCCGCCACCCGGTAGCCCGGGATCTTGGCCTTCGTGCCGGTGCCCTCCTCGTCACCGACCACCGACTCCAGCATGGTGGCCAGCGTCTTGGCGGTCTTCGCGCTGACCACCCTGGTCCGCCCGGGAGGGTCGGCGGCCCGGAAGCGGCCGTCGGCGTCCTTGGTGCCGCGCACCAGCGTGGGCTCGATCCGGACACCGCCGTTGGCGATCGTCGAGTAGATGGAAGCGGCCTGCATGGCGTTGAGCGAGAGGCCCTGGCCGAACGGGATCGTGTACTGCTGCGAGGTCGACCAGTCGCCGGGGGCGGCGAGGATGCCGGGGGTCTCGCCCGGGTAGTCGAGGCCGGTCGGCGAGCCGATGCCGAATTTGCGCAGGTAGGAGTAGAGGACCTTGTTGGCCTCGGCCTGTGTCCTGCCCAGTTCGCCGGTGGCCAGAATGGTGCCGATGTTGCTGGACTTGGCGAGTACGCCGTTGAGCGTCAGGTACCAGGTGGGGTGGTCGATGTCGTCCTTGAAGAGCCGGTCGCCGCGGTGCAGCCGGTTGGGGACGGTGACATGGGTGCCGGGGGCGGCGACCCCTTCCTCCAGCACGGCGGCCATCGACATGACCTTGCTGGTGGAGCCGGGTTCGTACGCGTCCTGGAGCGCCGCGTTGCCCAGGGCCGCCGCGTCGGCCCGCGAGAGGTCGTTGGGGTCGAAGCCGGGGGCGTTGGCCATGGCGAGGACCTCGCCGGTCCTGGTGTTCTGGACGATCACGTAGCCCCGGTCGGCCTTCGACTTCTTCACCTGGTCGGTGATGGCCTGCTGGGCGGCCCACTGGATGTCGCGGTCGATGGTCAGCTCGATGTCGGACCCGGCGACGGCCGGGACCTCCTGGGTGCCGGCGGTGGGCACCCGCCGGCCGCCGGCCTGGGCGTACCTGATCTTGCCGTCCTCGCCCGCCAGCTCCTCGTCCAGCTGCGATTCGAGGCCGCCCGCGCCCTTGCCCTCGGCGTTGACGTAACCCAGTATCCCGGCGGCGAGCCCGCCGTTGGGGTACACCCGTTTGGTCGTCGCCTCCTGGAAGACCCCGGCCAGCACGTTGGCTCCGGCGCCGCCGCGAGCCCGGTCCTTGGCGGCCTTCTCCGCGAAGACCGATTTGAGGTCCTTGATCTGGTTCCAGACCTGCGGGGTCTGGCGGCGGGCCAGAACGGTGTAGCGGCCTTTTCCGGCCAGTTTCCGGGTCAGCTCGGCGGCGTCGGTGCCGAGGATCGGGGCGAGGAGCGCCGCCGCCTGCTGGGGTGCGTCGGGGGCCTTGCTGAACTCGGGCGTGAACATCGAGGGGTCGGCGGTGATGTTGTACGCGTCGACGCTGGTGGCCAGCGCGATTCCGCTGCGGTCGGTGATCTCGCCGCGTTCGGCGGAGATCGTGTAGTCGAGGTAGCGGTTCTCCTTGGCCTTGGCCGCGTACGCCTCGGCGTCGACGGCCTGGACCTGGAGGAGCCGGACGACGAACGCCAGCATGACGAGCGTCAGGGCAAGGCTGACCAACCGGAGCCGGGGGCGCGGATTGCCGAGTCGCAGGGGGCTCGCGGGGCGGGTGCGGGAGGAGCGCTGGGCCGGGGCGGAGGGGCGGCGGGCGGCGGGCCGGGGGCGCCGCCCCTCCGTGGCGCCGCGCGGGCGGGCGGGGCCGGGGACCCGACGGCGCGGTGGTTCCTTGGGCGGCACTGCGTCACCTGCCGGGGCTCGTCGAGGGCTGGTCTGCCGGGGTACGCGGCGAGGCGGCCGCGGGGGTGGTGGGCCGCGTGGTGCCCGAGGGGGTGGCCGGGGTCCGTGCGGCGGTACGGGAGGTGGCGCCGGCGGTCGGCGGGGCCGCGGGGGTGACGTTCGCGCGGGAGGCCGGGGGCGGGCTCGGCTCGGCGCTGGCCTCGGCGGGCACGCCCCGGACCTTGCCGTTCGGGCCGAGGAAGGCGGGGCTGCCACCGGGCACCATGCCCAGCTCCCGGGCGCGCCGCTCCAGGGCGTCCGGCTTGGAGTAGTTGTCGACGTCGCGCTGGAGGGCCTGCTGCTCGTCGGTGAGTTCGGTGGTCCGCTTCTTCAGCTCGCTCAGCCTGAACGACCCTTCGTTGAGGGCCGAGTTGAGCACCAGGAGCGTGATCAGGCCACCGCCGAGGAGCAGCACGACCAGCAGGACGAAGGGGGTGCGGGCCGCCTTGCTGGGGCCGGACGGCATCAGCCGGGCGAGCCGGGCGGCCCGCCCCTTCAACTGCCCCGCCGGTCTGCTCACCGCGCCGCCCCGGGCGGCGCCGGGGTCCGGGGCTCCGGACGCCGGGAGCTCATCGCTCCTCCTCGCGGATCCGCTGGGCGCCGCGCAGCCGGGCGGGGGCGGCGCGCCGGTTCTCGGCGACCTCCTCCTCCGTGGGCAGCTCCGCACCGCGGGTCAGCAGCTTCAGCCGGGGCTGGTAACGCTCGGGCACGACCGGCAGTCCGGGCGGCGCCGTGGTGGCGGCGCCCGCCGCGAACACCTGCTTGACCAGCCGGTCCTCCAGCGAGTGGTACGAGAGGACGGCGATCCGGCCGCCGACCGCGAGGCTCTGCACGGCCGCCGGAATGGCCCGCTCCAGGACGGTGAGCTCGCCGTTGACCTCGATGCGCAGCGCCTGGAAGGTGCGCTTGGCGGGGTTGCCGCCGGTCCGCTTGGCGGCCTGCGGCAGCGAGTCGCGGATCAGCTCGACGAGCCGGGCGCTGTTGCTGAACGGCTCCTTCTCGCGCTCGCGCACGATCGCGGAGACGATCCGTTTGGCCTGCTTCTCCTCGCCGTACGCCCGCAGGATGCGCACCAGTTCGCCCGGCGGGTACGTGTTGAGCACCTCGGCCGCGCCGATGCCGGTCGTCTGGTCCATGCGCATGTCGAGCGGGGCGTCCTGGGCGTACGCGAAGCCGCGGTCTGCCTCGTCCAGCTGCATGGAGGAGACGCCGAGGTCGAACAGGACGCCCTGGACCTTCGGGATGCCGAGCCTGGCGAGCACCTCGGGGAGTTCGTCGTAGACGGCGTGCACCAGGGTGGCCCGGTCGCCGTACGGGGCGAGCCGCTCGCCGGAGAGCCGCAGCGCCTCCTTGTCCCGGTCCAGCCCGATCAGCCGTACGGAGGGGAAGGCCGAGAGCAGCGCCTCGCTGTGTCCGCCGAGACCTAGGGTGCAGTCGACGACCACGGGCGCCTGGGGCCCCGGCGTCTCCAGAGCCGGGGCCAACAGGTCCAGGCACCGCTGGAGCATCACCGGGACGTGTCGGGTCTGGCTCATGTGCCCTCTCAGGCTCAGCTCCCGTGCGGTCGTACGTGCGGCCCGGTCCCCGCCCGCTCAGAAGGGGAGGCCGGCCGACGCCGGAAAGGGACGCCTGCCGACCGGCGAGCGGGAGAGGGCCGGGCCGCACGTACGCCGCACACGGGGAAATCTACGGAATGTGCGGGGGTGTCGGTAACTTCCCGTCACCTTAGTCCACCCTGCCATTCGATCGATTCCCGATCAATCAGCCGGGCAGCGCGTCGTCCCGCCCGGCGTTCACCCGCCCGGACGAGCACCGGGGGCCTGTGGGTTGTCTCACAACAAGTCTCGTTGATGTTCTTTGTCCCTTCTCACAGCACGACGGGGCGGAGGACGGGGGATAACGTCGTAGCCATGTCGACTTCCGCGCACTCCCCCGCCGGGCCCGCCTCGCCCACCGCCGACCGGGCCCGCGACGGCGGGACGGTCACCGACCGCCTCGTCACGGCGAATGCCAGGTACGCCGCCGGTTTCGAGGATCCGGGCATGGACGCGAAGCCGGTGCTGCGCGTCGCCGTGGTCGCCTGCATGGACGCCCGGCTCGACCTGCACGACGCGCTGGGCCTGTCGCTCGGCGACTGTCACACCATCCGCAACGCGGGCGGCGTGGTCACGGACGACGTGATCCGTTCGCTGACCATCAGCCAGCGGGCCCTGGGCACGCGCAGCGTCATACTGATCCACCACACCAACTGCGGCCTGGAGTCGATCACCGAGGAGTTCCGTCAGGAGCTGGAGGCGGAGGTCGGCCAGCGCCCGGTCTGGGCGGTCGAGGCGTACAAGGACGCCGACCAGGACGTGCGGCAGTCGATGCAGCGCGTGCGCACCTCGCCGTTCCTGCTGCACACCGACGACGTCCGCGGATTCGTCTTCGACGTGACCACCGGGCTGCTGCGCGAGATCCTGCCCGCCTCCTGAACCCCCGGTACCACTCCTTCCGGAAGGGAAAAATCCTGCCCGACCCGGCATATCGCCCCCACTTGTCCACAGGCGAGTGACACGACGCGGCAACGGCAACAACAATGCCCGTGTGACATCCCGCCGGAGGGTTCCGGAAGGGGTGTCCGTGTTTCGGGGTGGCCGGGCGGCTGCATGCGCGTCGGTCCGTGAATGGGGTACCCCTGCTCCTCGTGGGCGGGGGCAGGGCCGAGGAGGGCCGGGGTGACGACCTATGACGATCGAGCGAGCCTCACAGATCTGACCACGACCGCGGAGCGGGTGCGCAGGTCGATGGAGAGGGTGATCGAGGGCAAGCCCGAGGTCGTACGGCTTTCGCTGACCGTGCTGCTGGCGGAGGGGCATCTCCTCATCGAGGACGTCCCCGGCGTCGGCAAGACGATGCTGGCCAAGGCGCTGGCGCGGTCCATCGACTGCTCGGTGCGGCGCATCCAGTTCACGCCGGACCTGCTGCCCTCGGACATCACCGGGGTGTCCGTCTTCGACCAGCAGCGGCGTGACTTCGAGTTCAAACCGGGCGCGATCTTCGCCCAGATCGTGATCGGCGACGAGATCAACCGGGCCTCGCCGAAGACCCAGTCGGCGCTGCTGGAGTCGATGGAGGAGCGCCAGGTCACCATCGACGGACACAGCTACGAGCTGCCCGACCCGTTCATGGTGGTGGCCACCCAGAACCCGGTGGAGATGGAGGGCACCTATCCGCTGCCCGAGGCCCAGCGCGACCGGTTCATGGCGCGGGTGTCGATGGGCTACCCGAGCGCGGACGCCGAACTGCGGATGCTCGACGTGCACGGTGCCGTCTCGCCGCTCGACGACCTGCAGCCGGTGGCGCACGCGCACGACGTCGTGAAACTGATCGACGCGGTGCGGACGGTGCACGTCGCCGATGCCGTGCGGCGGTACGCGGTGGAGCTCGTCGGGGCCACCCGCGGCCATCCCGACCTCCGGCTCGGCGCCTCGCCGCGGGCCACGCTGCATCTGCTGCGTGCCGCGAAGGCCTCCGCGGCGCTGGGCGGGCGGGACTACTGCCTGCCGGACGACGTGCAGGCACTGGCGGTCGCGGTGCTCGCGCACCGTCTGCTGCCGACGGCGCAGGCCCAGCTGAACCGCCGCACCTCCGAGCAGGTCGTGCAGGAGATCCTCCAGCAGACCCCGGTGCCGACCGCCGCCGGCGGCGTCCAGACACAGCCCCGGCCCCGGCAGGACCCACCGGCGTACGGCCGGCAGCCCGGCGCACGGCGGGTGTGATGGCCACCGGGGGACCGCCCGCGCGGGACGACGGCGACGACCGGGGCGCGCTGCGGGCGGCCCTGAGCGGGCTGACCACGCGCGGGAGGTCCTTCCTCGCGGCCGGAGTCGCCGCGGCGGTCTGCGCGTACGTGCTGGGGCAGGGCGACCTGCTGCGGGTGGGGCTGCTGCTCGCCGTGCTGCCCCTGGCCTGTGTGGTGGTGCTCGTGCGCACCCGGTACCGGGTCGCGGGCACCCGGCGGCTCTCGCCGTCCCGGGTGCCGGCGGGCACGGAGGCGCGGGTCCATCTGCGGATGGAGAACGTGTCGCGAATACCGACCGGGCTGCTGATGCTCCAGGACCGGGTGCCCTACGTGCTCGGGCCCCGGCCCCGGTTCGTGCTGGACCGGGTGGAGGCCGGCGGCCGTCGCGAGGTGTCCTACCGGGTGCGGTCGGATCTGCGCGGGCGCTATCCGCTCGGGCCGCTCCAGCTGCGGCTGAGCGATCCGTTCGGGATGTGCGAGCTGAGCCGCTCGTTCAGCGCGTACGACACCCTCGTCGTCATTCCGCGGACCGAGCCGCTGCCGCCGGTGCGGCTGGCCGGCGAGGCTCCGGGGTACGGCGAGGGGCGGCAGCGTTCGCTGGCGCTGGCCGGTGACGACGACGTGATCCCGCGCGGGTACCGGCACGGCGACGATCTGCGCCGGGTCCACTGGCGTTCCACGGCGCGCTACGGCGAGCTCATGGTGCGCCGCGAGGAACAGCCGCAGCGGGCCAGGTGCACGGTGCTGCTGGACACCCGGCGCATCGCCTACCGGGGGGCGGGGCCCGATTCCGCCTTCGAGTGGGCGGTGTCCGGGGCCGCGTCCGCACTGGTGCACATGCTGGAGCGCGGCTTCGCCGTCCGGCTGCTGACCGACGACGGGACCTCGGTCCCCGGCGAGGGCTCGGGCGGTTTCGCCGGTTCGACGCAGGAGTCCGCCGACTCGGCGGGGCTGATGATGGACACCCTGGCGGTGGTCGGTCATTCGGACGGCAGCGGTCTGTCCCGCGCGTACGACGTGCTGCGCGGCGGCAACGAGGGGCTGCTGATCGCGTTCTTCGGCGACCTCGACGAGGAGCAGGTCGTGATGGCGGCGCGGATGCGGCAACGCAGCGGCGGCGCCGTGGCGTTCGTCCTGGCCGGCGCGGCCTGGACGCAGGGCGACGCCCCGGCCCCGGGTGCGGAGGCGGTGTCCGGGGAACGGCTGCGGCTGCTGCGGGAGTCGGGCTGGACGGCGGTCGCGGTGACACCCGGGACCGGGCTCGCCGAGTACTGGCGGCAGGCGGGGCACCAGGGCGTGACGGCGGAGTCCGTCGGCGGCGCCACGGGCGGTACGACGGGTTTCTCCGGGGGATGGTCATGAGCGGTCGTGGTCGGCTGGCGCTGTGCGCCTTCGTGGCGACGCTGACGGCGGCGACCTCGATGCTGCCGCTGGTCGAGCCGGCGACCTGGATCCTGCAGGCCGCTTTCCTGCTGGCGGTCCAGAGCGGGACGGGGGCGCTCGTCCGCCGGGCGCCCGTGCCCCGCGTGGTGATCGTCGCGGTGCAGACGCTGGTCATGCTGGTCCTGCTGACGGTGGTGTTCGCCAGGGGGCAGGCGGTGGCCGGGGTGCTGCCGGGTCCGGAGACGGTCCAGCGGCTGGCGGACCTGCTGACGGCGGGCGCCGATGACGTCGGCAGATACGCCGCTCCGGCGCCCGCGACGGACGGCATCCGGCTGATGCTGATCGGCGGTGTGCTGCTGGTCGGTCTGGTCGTGGACGCCCTCGCGGTGACCTTCCGCAGCGCGGCCCCGGCCGGTCTGCCGCTGCTCGCGCTGTACTCGGTCGCCGCCGGGCTGTCCGAGGGCGGGGCCGGCTGGCTCTGGTTCCTGCTGGCGGCCGGCGGCTATCTGCTGCTCCTGCTGGCGGAGGGCCGGGACCGGCTCTCGCAGTGGGGGCGGGTCTTCACCGGTGCGGCCGAGGGGGCCCCGCGGGGCCCGGCGGTCGGCGCGGCGCTCGCGGGCGGCCGTCCGACGGCCCCGGTCCGGACCGGGCGCCGCATCGGCGCGCTGGCCCTGGGCGTCTCGCTGGTCGTACCGGCGGCGCTGCCCGCGCTCGACGGCGGCCTGCTGAGCGAGCGGGGCGGCGGCGGGGGCGGCAAGGGAGGCGGCGGCACCATCTCCGCGGTGAACCCCCTGGTCTCGCTGCAGAACAACCTGAATCAGCCGGAGAACCGGCAGGTGATCTCCTACCGCACCAACTCCGACGATCCGCAGGGCTTCTACCTGCGCATCCTCGCTCTGGACCAGTTCAACGGGGACGAGTGGCGGCCCTCCACCCGCCGGCTGAGCGACGTGCCGAAGCGGCTCCCGCAGCCCGACGGCCTCGGTCCGGACGTCAAGGTCACGGAGATCCGGTCGAACATCTCCTCGTCCGGTTCCTACCGGCAGACCTATCTGCCGCTCCCCTACCCCGCGACCGAGGTCAGGATCGGCGGGCGCTGGCGGTACGAGCCGGCGGGGCGGACGCTCGTCGGTGACGGCGGGGAGACGACCGGCGGTGCGCAGTACCAGGTCTCCAGCCTGGTGGTCCAGCCGACCGCCGAACAGCTCGCCTCCGCGGGCCCCGCCCCGGCCGCCCTGCGGCGCGAGTACACCCGGGTGCCCGACTCCCTGCCGGAGGTGGTCGGGAAGACCGCGGCCGAGGTGACCAGGGGCGCCGCCAACGACTACGAGCGGGCGGTGAAGCTGCAGAACTACTTCGCGTCGGACGGCGGCTTCACCTACAACACCTCGGTGAACTCGGGCACCGGGAGCGCGGCGATCGGCCGCTTCCTCAAGGAGAAGCAGGGCTTCTGCGTCCACTTCTCCTTCACGATGGCCGCGATGGCGCGGACGCTGGGCATCCCGGCCCGGGTCGCGGTGGGCTTCACTCCCGGTACGGAGCAGCCGAACGGTGCGGTCTCGGTGGGGCTGCGCGACGCGCATGCCTGGCCCGAGCTGTACTTCGAGGGCGTGGGGTGGACCCGTTTCGAGCCGACTCCGTCCCGGGGCACCCCGCCGCCGTACACCCAGGCGGAGGCCCCCGAGGGCGACACGAGCGATCCGGCCGTGCCGGAGAAGGAGGCCTCGACCGCCCCGACGGCCGCTCCGGCCGCCCCGGACGACTGCCCGGCTCAGATGCGCAAGCAGGGCGAGTGCGGCAGCACGGCGGCGCCGGGAGTGGTGACTGCGACGGATTCCGGTACGCCGACGGGCACCGTCGTCGGTCTGGTGCTGCTCGCCGTGGTGATCCTCGTCCTGCCCCTCCTGCCGATGTTCTGGCGGCTCCGGACGCGTCGGCGCAGGCTGGGCCTCTCCATCGGGCGTACGCCGGCCCGGGAGCGGGCCGCGCCGAGATCCGCCCGGAGCCGGGCCGTCCCGTCGGACTCCCGGCCCGCCGCCACCGGTACGGACCGGGACCACGGCACCGCGTGGGACCGCACACCGACAAACGCGGCGGACGCGACCGCCAGTGCGCTGGCGGCCTGGCGGGAGATCACCGACACCGCCTGGGACCACGGCATCGAGCCGGACGACTCCCGGACGCCGCGCAAGGCGGCGGTGCGGGTGGTGCGGCTGGGCCGGCTCGAATCCGACGCGGCGGACGCGGTGCACCGGGTGGCCGGGGCGGTGGAGCAGGTCCTCTACGCCCCGGAGCCCCGTCCTGCCACCGGACTGTCCGAGGACGTGGAGACGGTACGGGCCGGGCTGCGGGCGTCCGTCGGCCGGTCCGCCCGGATCCGGGCGGTAGTGGCGCCGCGCTCGGCCATTCGGGTGGTCTGGGCGGCCTCGGCCCGCTGGGCGGCGTTCACCGACCGGTGGTCGGCGCTGTGGGGCCGCCTCCGGTGGCCGGTCCGACCGCTCCGGCGCCCGTCCCGTCAACAGGGGTGAGGCACGGCCCGCGGGCCGCCCGAAAGGAGGACCGGAAGCCCGGTCGCCGACCCGGCGGCCCGCAGGACCGGGCCGAAGCAGGAAGGTGCCGGGTACGGCGGCGGGCGAGCCGAAGTCGAAGCGGTCGGGGCGGGGTTGGGGAGACGTACCCGGAAACGCGGTCCCGGCCGGGCGGCCCGCAGGGATCAGGAAGAGCGATCGGGCACACCCGGCCGCCGGGCGGTGTCCATGGGAGACGGCTCCCGGCGCCCCCGGTCGACCGTCGGCGCGGGTCCGGCCCCGGCCTCGTCGTCCGGCGCCCGAATCCGTACGCGTCCGGTCCTCGACCGTCGACAAGTCGTACGCACCGCCTGCTCGGTGGCCGCGCCGGGGCACGGGGCCGGGCGTCTCGGTCAGGGAGCGGCGAGGAGCAACCGGGAGCAGCTCGGAGCGGCCTTCCTTCCCGTCCGGTCGACGGTCCGGACAGGTGCCGGACCGGCATGAGGGGCGGCCGCGAAGTCGCGGCCGCCCCTCATCCAGGAGTGTTCGAGGGCTACTGGCCCTGTTCGTCGCGGCGGCGCTGCCACCGCTGCTCGATACGGTTCATCACGGTACGGCGCTGCCGGGGGTGGTGGCGGCCACCGCCACCGGTCGCCGGGTGCTCGCCCGGCTTGGGCGCCTTGCGCCAGCCGGTGACCGCGAGGACCGCGCAGCCCAGCATGACGAGGAACCCCACCACGCTGATCCAGATCTGCTGAGCGACCATTCCGGACATGAGGAGCGCGATACCCACCAGGAAGCCTGCGACCGCCTGATAGACCCGTCGCCGGGTGTACGTACGCAGCCCGCTTCCCTCGAGCGCTGTCGCGAACTTGGGATCTTCGGCGTACAGCGCTCGCTCCATTTGCTCGAGCATTCGCTGCTCGTGCTCCGAGAGCGGCACGGAGTCCTCCTCGTCGTCGGCCGCGGGGGGCGGCCGGTATGCGGCCCTTCCAGGATAGGCAGGGATTCGCCCCCGTGAAACCCGCCTTCTTGCCCATCAGCCAGTCCGGGCCGCCACGACGGCTCAGCTGCTGAGGCGTTGATTCCCCAACCTCCGATCCGTCATGCCGGATGGTGTCCCCCGATCATACGGGGCGAAGCCCCCGATCGGGGGGCCCGGGGCTTACTCCGTCTGCCGCTGCGCCGCTGATCAGCCGTGCCGCGGCCCCGAGCCGCGGCCGGACCGGCTCGCGCTCAGTCGCGCTTCGTGCCCAGAACGTGCAGCTGCGTCGCGACCGAGTGGAAGGCGGGCAGTTCCGCCGCCGCGGCCTCCAGCTTGAGCAGGGCCTCCAGCGCACCGGGCTCGGTGTCCACCAGGACGCCCGGCACGAGATCCGCGAAGACCCGCACCCCGTGGACCGCGCCGACCTCGACCCCGGCCCCGGAGACCAGCTCGGTGAGCTGCTCCGCGGTGTAGCGCCGGGGCACCGGGTCCCCCTCGCCCCAGCGGCCCGCCGGGTCGCCGAGCGCCTGCCGGGCCTCCGTGAAGTGACCGGCGAGCGCCCGCGCCAGGACCGCCCCGCCGAGCCCGGCGGCGAGCAGGCTGAGCGCACCGGACGGCCGGAGCGCGTCCACCGCGTTGCGCACCCCCTCGGCGGGGTCGTCCACGTACTCCAGGACGCCGTGGCACAGCACCGCGTCGTAGCCACCGCGCTCGGCCACCTCGAACAGGCCGTGGATGTCGCCCTGCACACCGCGGACCCGGTCGGCGACCCCGGCCTCGGCGGCCCGGCGCTCCAGTGCGAAGAGCGCGTTGGGGCTGGGGTCGACGACGGTGACGCGGTGGCCGAGGCGGGCGACCGGCACCGCGAAGTTGCCGGTGCCGCCGCCGGTGTCCAGGACGTCCAGGGCGTCCCTGCCGGTCGCCTTGACCTGGCGGTCGAGGGCGTCCTTGAGGACCTCCCAGACCACAGCGGTACGGAGGGAGGCGCGGGGGCGCAGCTGGTCCGACACGGCAGATGACTCCTCGGCACGGTGCCGCCGCTGACGGCGGGAGCGTGAACAGTGCAGGTGGTACGAGTGCTGTCCACCCTATTGCCTCGCGCCGCCACTGCCGTCATCCCGCGTCCGGCGGCCCGGCCGTCCCGCACCGGGGAGCGCCCTTCGCCCCGCCCTTAGACGTTCCTCGCCCCGCGCCGGTCCTGCCGTCGTCCCGTCCCGGGCCGTCCGTCATGCCGTGTCGGGCCGCTCCTTCCGGGACTGCGGGAGCACCGGCTGGAGCACCAGCAGCCGCTCGACCAGGCGCAGGAACATCGCCGCGTCACGCAGCAGGTCGTCGGCGTCCCGGCGGCCGGCGGCGCCCGGTATCCCGGCTTCCGCACGGGCCCTGCGGCCGGCGCCGGAGGCGAACAGCGCACTCCACTCGGTCAGCTCCGGAGCTATTTCGGGGAGGACGTCCCAGGCGCTGCGAATGCGCTCCCGGCGCCGCTTGGTCGTCTCCGGACGGCCCCGCGCGGCCAGCACGGCGGCCGCGGTCCGCAGCGCGGCGAGGTGGGCGGTGGCGTACCGCTCGTTCGGCACATCGAGAACGGCGGCCTCGTCGAGGCCGGCACGGGCCTGGGCGAGCAGATCGAGAGCGGCGGGCGGAGCGGTGGTGCGCCGCAGGACGGGGTGGACATCGCTTGCCGGACCGGTCAGTGAGGGGGCAGGGCCGTCTGCGCGGCGCCGGGGTGCGGCTGCTGCGGACGAGTGGGCCATGACGAAACCTCCTGTCTCGTGTAACGACTCCGTGGCCGTATGCATCCATCGTGGGGGGCACCACTGACAATCGCCGTCACGCCCGCACTGACCTGCCCCTTTGCCTCGATCGCAAGTTCAGGATACCTTTTTGAACTGACTGGTCAGTTCAAATCAGGGGAGGGTCAGTGGACAGCCCGCACGGGGCAGTCGTCATCGCCGAGGGCCTCGGCCTCAAGGGGCCGCGCGGCTGGGCCTTCCGCGGCGTGGACGTCGAGGCCGGGCCCGGCTCGCTGGTGGCGATCGAGGGCCCGTCCGGCTCCGGCCGCACCTGCCTGCTGCTCGCCCTCACCGGCCGGATGCGCCCCACCGAGGGCCACGCGGAGGTCGGCGGGCTGCGCCTGCCGCGCAAGATGGCGGCCGTGCGCCGCGTCTGCGCCCTGGGCCCGGTGCCCGGCGTCAGCGAGCTCGACCCGGCCTTCACCGTAGCCGAGCACCTGCGCGAGCGGGCCCTGCTGCAGCGCCGCTACGCCGGTTCGCTGCGCGCCCTGCTGCGCCCGCGCGCCGAGCGGATCGCCACCGCCCAGGAACGGATCGACACGGCCCTGGCCGCCGCGGGGCTCGACCCCGCCACCCTGCCCAAGGCCGAGCGGACCTCCGTACGGGATCTGGAGCGGCTGGAGGCGCTGCGGCTCTCCGTCGCGCTGGGGCTGATCGGCGAGCCCCGGCTGCTCGCGGTGGACGACACCGACCTCAAGCTCTCCGACTCCGAACGCGCCGAGGCGTGGGAGCTGCTGCGGTCCGTCGCGGCCGGCGGCACGACCGTGCTCGCCGTCTGCAGCCAGGCCCCCGAGGACGCCCTCGCCCTGCGCACCGGCACCGCGCAGGGAACGGACGGCGCGCCCGGCTCCCACAACGAGAACGGCACGGACGGCACGACCGAAGGAACCACGCCCGGGAAGGGGACGGCCGATGCGTTCGCCGAGACTGGCCGCGCTTGAGCTCAAGCGTTTCGGCAGGGGAAAGCTGCCACGCGCCGCGCTGGTGGCGCTCCTGCTCCTGCCGCTGCTCTACGGGGCCCTGTACCTGTGGTCCTTCTGGGACCCGTACGGGCGCCTCGACAGGATCCCCGTCGCGCTGGTCAACGAGGACAAGGGCGCCACCGCGTCCGGGAAACGCATCACGGCCGGCGACGAGATCACCGGCAAGCTCCTCGACTCCAAGGTGTTCGACTGGCACGAGGTGAGTTCCGCCGAGGCCGCCGAGGGCGTCGAGGACGGCACGTACTACCTCTCGCTCACCATGCCCTCGGACTTCAGCGAGCGGATCGCGTCCAGCTCGGGCGACTCCCCCGAGACCGGCGCCCTCCAGGTGCGCACCAACGACGCCAACAACTACATCGTGGGACAGATCTCCCGGACGGTGTTCTCCGAGGTGCGCACCGCCGCGTCGACCAACGCCTCGCGCGGCTTCCTCGACCGGATCTTCATCAACTTCTCCGACCTCCACGACGCGACGGAGAAGGCCGCCAAGGGCGCCGACGACCTCAAGGGCGGCATCGGCAAGGCGAAGGAGGGGTCGCAGGACCTCGCGGACGGGCTGAAGAACGCCAAGGCCGGCAGCGGCCGGCTGGCCGGCGGCATCGTCAAACTGAACAAGGGCGCGGGCGACCTCGAAACCGGCTCCCGCCAGGTGGCCGAGGGCACCCAGCAGCTCGCCGACAAGGTGAACGGGGCGGCGGCCGACGTCCGTCCGTTCCTGAAGGACAACGGCAAGGCCATCGGCGACACCGCCCGGCTGGTCTCCGAATCCTCGCAGACCGTGCGGGACAACCTCGACCTGCTCGTGAAGGCCGCCCCCACCGCGGCCACCGCCGCCCACACGGCCTCCGACGACCTGGCCGAGCTCTACCGCACCAGTTGCACGGAGGAGCAGAACGCCGACCCCGCCGTCTGCCCGCCGCTGAAGCGCGCCACGACCGCGGCGGCCGACGTCGCGAAGGTCGCCGACGACGTGAACGTACTGGTCACGAACCAGAACGGGGACCTGAAGAAGCTGCGCACCCAGCTGACCACGCTCCAGCGCCAGGCCGACGACCTGGCCGAGCGCGCCCCGCAGCTGGGCGAGGACCTGGAGTCCGCCGTCAAGAAGGTCAACGCCCTGAACACCGGCGCGCACAAGGTCGCCAAGGGGGCGAACGAGCTGCACACCGGTCTCGCCACGGCCAGGACCGGCTCCGCCGACCTGGACACCGGCGTGGGCGACCTCAAGAAGGGCGCGGTGAACCTGGACAGCGGGCTGATCCGGCTCGGCGACGGCTCGACCACCCTCGCCGAGGGGCTCAACGACGGCGCCGGCAAGATCCCCGACTACGACAAGAAGGACCGCGACGCCCGTACGGGAGTCATGGCCGACCCGGTCCAGCTGGCCTCCGAGTCGCTGCACGAGGCCCCCAACTACGGCACCGGTTTCGCCCCGTACTTCATCCCGCTCTCCCTGTGGGTCGGCGCGATGGTGGCGTACATGCTGATCCAGCCGCTCAACCGGCGGGCCCTCGCCGCCGGGGCCTCCGCGTGGCGGATCGCCTTCGCGGGCTGGCTGCCGGTGGCCGCGATCGGGCTGCTCCAGGTGGCCGCCCTGATGGCCGTACTGCACTGGGGGCTCGGGCTGCAGATGACGCGGGCCGCCGGGACGATCGCCTTCCTGGCCCTGGTGACCTGCTGCTTCGCGGCGATCGTGCAGTGGCTGAACGCCCGGTTCGGGGCCGCGGGACGCATCCTCGTACTGGCGGTGCTGATGCTCCAGCTGACCTCGGCCGGCGGTACGTACCCCGTCCAGACCAGCCCGGACTTCTTCAACGCGATCCACCCCTACCTGCCGATGAGTTACATCGTCGAGGGGCTGCGCCGGCTGATCACCGGCGGCGGGCTCGGCCCGGTCTGGCAGGGCAGCGCGGTGCTGTTGGCCTTCACTGCGGGGGCGCTCGCCCTGACCGCGGTCGCCGCACGCCGCAAGCAGGTGTGGACCCTGGACCGGCTCCACCCGGAACTGAGCCTGTGAGCACGGTGGGACCTGTGAGAATCAAGGGCATGGAAAGCAGCAGCACCACGCGGCGCCGGGCCACCCGGCAGAAGCTCTACGAGGCGGCCGTGACCCTCATCGCGGAGAAGGGCTTCTCGGCGACCACGGTGGACGAGATCGCCGAGCGCGCCGGGGTCGCCAAGGGCACGGTCTACTACAACTTCAAGAGCAAGACCGAACTCTTCGAGGAGCTGCTGCGGCACGGCGTCGGGCTGCTCACCGCCTCGCTGCGCTCCGCGGCCGAGGAGACCGGGCGGCGCGGTGGCACCCGGGTCGAGGCCCTGGACGCGATGATCCGGGCCGGACTGGTCTTCATCGACCGGTACCCGGCGTTCACCCAGCTGTACGTCGCGGAGCTGTGGCGCACCAACCGGGCCTGGCAGGGAACCCTCCTGGTGGTGCGTCAGGAAGCCGTCGCGGTGGTCGAGGACGTGCTGCGCGAGGGGGTGGAGAACGACGAGCTGAGCCGGGAGATCGACATCCCGCTGACGGCCGCCGCACTGGTCGGCATGGTGCTGGTGGCGGCCCTGGACTGGCAGGCGTTCCAGCCGGAGCGGTCGATCGACGACGTGCACTCGGCGCTGTCGCTGCTGCTGCACGGGCGGGTCAGCGGGCGCTGAGCCGCCCGGCGGACGGACGCGCATACGGAAGGCGCCGGTCCGGTGGGGCTCGGGAGACCGAACCCCACC
>NZ_JBSFFY010000068.1:0-31465 GCF_053596315.1 Streptomyces sp. NPDC001732 | reverse complement strand
TTGTCCACCCATCCCCAAGCTCTCGGCTTCGCTCGAGCAGGGGAGACCCCATTCGATCGACCTGCCCAGTCGCACGTTGCGGTGCCTTGCCGGACACCTCGCTGTCCGGCAGGGGGAGATCGGGACCCGATGGCGGAGGCTCACCGCCGGACGGCAGGCCCTCCTCGCCCTGGCCCACCTGAGGTGCGGCGACACCTGCACCCAGCTCGCGGCCGGGTTCGGTATCGGCATCGCCACCGCGTACCGCTGCATACGCGAAGCCGTCGACGTACTGGCCGCCCTCGCGCCCACCCCGGCCGAGGCGATGTGCATCGCACGGACCAAGGCGTTCGTGATCCCGGACGGCACCCTGCTGCCGATCGACCGGATCGCCGCCGACACCCCGTACTACTCGGGCAAACACAAGCAGCACGGCGTGAACGTTCAAGTCCTCACCGACCCGTTCGGCCGCCTGCTGTGGGCCTCACCCGCACTTCCCGGCTCCACCCATGACCTGACCGCCGCCCGCACCCACGGCATCGTCGAAGCACTCACCGACGCCGGACTCAAGTGCTGGGCCGACAAGGCATACCAGGGCGCGGGCGGCTCCATCCGGGTGCCCTTCCGCGGCCGTCGCCTCAAACGGTGGCAGCGCCGCCACAACAACACACACGCCAAGATCCGCTGCCTCGGCGAGCAGGCCATGGCTACCCTGAAGGGCTGGCGCCTCCTACGGAAGCTCCGCTGCAGCACCAACCGCATCACCGCGATCGTCCAGGCCGTCCTCGTCCTTCACCACGCGTCAGCGTGAGGTTGGAAAAGGCTCACTGGAGATCGTCCATTTCACCGCGTTCCCTGTCCGAGCCGTCACCGCGCGGTGGGACGCGGCGACCGGGGAGCACGTGTACCCGGCCCCTGTCGACGACTTCAGACTCTCGCGGTTCGACCTCGTACGAACAGAGGCGCCGCGCGCGCTCACGGCCGACGCGCCCCAGATCGTGCTCTGTGTCCGGGGTGAAGCGACCGTCGCCTCGGAAAAGCACTCGCTGGGGCTCGGCCCCGGCCGCGCTGTGTACGCTCCCGCAGGCGACACACTCCGGCTCAGCGGAGAGGGAACGGTGTTCCGTGCTACGGCCGGACTCGCTCACGCAACCCCTTAACGAGCCCCCTCGCACCTCGACATGCCACGGTTCACGACGAATTCATCCGAAGTAACACCGGGGGCCTTGCCGTACCTGCGCGCCCTTTCTATCTTCACGATCGTTCCGGGAACTGGACTCCACAAGGACAGCCCGGAATACCAAGTACGCACAAAAAGGAAGTGCTTCATCATGCAAAAGTTCCGGAGAACACGGGACCGTCGTCCGGCCACCGCCGTCGCCGTGATCTCGGCAGGGCTGCTCCTCCCGCTCCTGGGAAGTCCCGCAGCAATCGCCGACTCCACCGCGGCGGCCCCGGTTCCTCACCCCGTTCAGTACGTGGACCCGCTCATCGGCACCAGCAACGGCGGCAACACCTACCCTGGCGCCAATGTGCCTTTCGGGATGATCGCCTGGTCGCCCACCAGCACCGCGGGCGACCAAACCAACACCGCCGCCGCCAACGGATACTCCTACAACACCACCCGCCTGCGGGGCTTCTCCCTCACTCACGTCAACGGCGCGGGGTGTCACCCCGGAGCAGCCGGTGACGTGCCCATCATGCCGTTCGCCGGCGCTGTCGATTCCTCACCCACCGCCGACACCAAGGACGCGAAGTACGCGGCGAACTTCTCGCACACCAACGAGACGGCCGATCCGGGCCGTTACCGGGTGGGTCTCGACTCGGGTGTCACCACCGACCTGGCGGTCAGCGAGCGAGCCGGCGTGGCCGACTTCACCTTCCCCAAGGACAAGCCCGCCAACCTGCTGTTCCGGGTCTCCAACTCCCTGAACGGCAGCGAGGACGCCCACGTCGACATCGACACCGCGCACAACAAGGTCACCGGCTGGGTGGAGACCGGCGCGTTCTGCGGCCGGCGCGCCAACGGCGGCACCCCCAACAACAACCGCAAGAGCTACTACCGCCTGTACTTCACCGCCGCCTTCGACCGCGGCTTCTCCGGCGTGGGGACCTGGCACGACGACCAGCTCTCCCCCGGGTCCACCAGCGCCGACGGCGGCGAGGGCTACCTGACCGGCGCGGCCCGGGCAGGCCGGGGCTCCGGCGGTTACGTCTCCTTCGACACGGCGGATGACAACGATGTCCGCATGCGCATCGGGATCTCGTACGTCTCCCTGGCCGGTGCGGAGGCGAACCTGCGCGGCGAGATCGCCCCGACCGCGGGCGTCGAGGACGTGGCGAAGGCCGGGAAGGGTGCCTGGGACCGTGCGCTGAAGTCCGTGAAGATCAGCGGGGGCGACGAGGCCCGCCGTACCGCTTTCTACACCGCCCTCTACCACGCTCTGCAGCAGCCCAACCTGATCAGCGACCGCGACGGCACCTATGTGGGCATGGACCGCAAGGTCCACGCGCTCGCACGCGGCCAGAAGGGGCAGTACAGCAACTTCTCCGGCTGGGACCAGTACCGGGCCCAGGTGCAGCTCCTCGCCCTGCTCGAACCACGCATCGCGGGCGACTTCGCCCAGTCGCTGTACAACTTCGCGCAGCAGAACGGCGGGGTCTGGGACCGCTGGGTGCACATCAGCGGCGCCACCCACGTGATGACCGGCGATCCCTCGGCGGCCACCCTGGCGACGTTCTACGCCATGGGCGTGCGCAACTTCGACGTCCAGGGTGCTTTCGACTCCCTCTACCGCCAGGCCACCGTGCCGCACCCCTCCGGGCTGTCGGACGCCGGCTGCCCGGGCCAGTGCGAGGGTAATCGTCCCAACCTCGCCCAGTACATGAAGTCCGGCTACGCCGCCCAGGATCAGTGCCACTGCTGGGGCGGCGCCGCCGAGACACTCGAGGACTCCGTCGCCGACGCGGCTCTCGCACAGTGGGCCAAGCAGCTGGGCCGCGACGAGGAGTACAAGACGCTGAGCGAGCGCGGCGGTTACTGGCGGAACGTGTTCAACCCCGCCGCCACCCCGACCGCCGGCTACATCCAGGCCCGCAACGCCGACGGTTCCTGGGTGACCCCGTTCACCCCCGCCTCCCAACTCGGCTTCGCCCAGGGCAGCGCCGCCACCTATCTGTGGATGGTGCCGCAGGACGTCCAGGGGCTCGCCACCGCCATGGGCGGACACGACAAGACAGCGGCCCGCCTGGACGACTTCTTCCACAAGCCCGACGGCTCCTGGTCCATCCGCGGCGGCGACGCGCTGCGCTACGACCCCACCAACGAGCCGGGCATCCACGCTCCGTGGCTGTACAACGCACTCGGCAAGCCGTGGAAGACCCAGGAAACCGTCCGCCAGATCCTCGACACCGTGTACGGGACGGGTCCCGCAGGCCTCCCCGGCAACGACGACCTCGGCACCATGTCGGCGTGGTACGTCTTCGCGGCGCTCGGCATCTACCCGAAGGCGCCGGGCTCGGCCGACCTGCTGCTGGGCACTCCGGTCTTCCCGCACGCCGTCATCGCGGGCGCCGGGAACCGGGAGGAGATCACGATCGACGCACCCCAGGCATCCCGCACCAACCTGTACGTGGACTCGGTGAGCCTCGACGACAGGAAGCACGAGTCCTCCTGGGTGGACGGCTCGTTCGTGCGCCGAGGCGGCTCCCTGTCGTTCGAGCTGAGCGACCGCGCCGACACCGGCTGGGCGACCGACCCGGGTGCCCTGCCTCACTGATTCCATCCGGTGAGTGAAGGCCGCCCATCTATCGACCGGAGGCCCAAGTATCGGTCGACGTCACCATCACACTGTGGCTTCGACCGGTACGGGCTCGGGCGGGAGCGTCAGCAGCAGTCGGATCCGGAGGGACAACCGCACGCGTCCGCTGCCGCAGAGACTGCCCCGGCTGTAGGCGCAGCAAGGAATGCGCAGCAGCCTTTGCCCTGCCAGGCGGCGCGGCCTTCCTTGACGCCGACGGCGGCGATGACGAGGGCGCGAATGGAGCGTTCGGCCTCGCCTGTGCCGGTCAGCGCGCGGACGATGACATGGGCAGCGAGCGCGAAGAGCAGCCCTTGATCACCGGCATGTAGGTTCTGGCCATGACTGGTGATTGGCGTATGGACCGGATCGGGACGGCTCTGCGGGGTGAGAACCCCACTGTCTTGCGGCGGTTGACGTCGGGGTTCGCGGTGATCGGGGACGTTCAGTTCCTGCCGGGATACTCGGTTCTTCTCGTGGATGAACCGAATGTGCAGCGGCTGTCCGACCTGCCGAAGGCAAAGCGGCTGTCGTTCCTGTCTGATATGGACCAGCTTGGTGAAGCGGTTGAGCGGGCCTGTCGGCGGCTGGACCCGGCTTTCCGACGAGTGAACCTGGAGATCCTGGGGAACACTGACCCGTTCCTGCATGCGCATGTGTGGCCGCGGTTCGAGTGGGAGCCGGCCGATGTGGTGGGTACTCCGGTGTGGCTCTATCCGCGTGAACGGTGGAGTGACGAGCAGTTCGGGCTCGGTCCGCAGCATGATGTGCTGCGGGAAGCGATCAGCAGCGAACTGGACCAGTTGCGCTCGATGGCCTGACAGCGGTGGGTCCGCCGGCCGTCAGGTCGGCGGGCCCGGTCATCGGTGACGGTTATGACTTGGGGAGCAATTGCCGGTGATGGGACGGCTGGCCGTCAGGGTTGAGCTGTTTCGAACGGCAGACCATGGTGGAAGACGACCCTGGCTTGGCCGGGACCGTTGTAGTCATCGACGATCTTCACATCGAAGCCGAGGCGGCGATGGAATGCGATCGAGCTGGTGTTGCCGGGTGAGGTGATCGCCTTCAATCGCAGCGCGCCTTGACTGTGCGCGGCGGCGGCGAATGCCGTGTACAGGCGGCGTCCGAGGCCGGTGCCACGGGCATCGTCTCGGGTGGCGATCAGGTGGACGTACCCGGTGCCGCTCGGGGCGACGAATCCGATGACGTACCCGTGGATACCGTCATCGGCTCGGGCGACCAGACAGGTTTCACCGAACTCGTGCACCAGCGCCAGAAGGTGCAGCGACCGGAGGTCGCGGTCTCCCCAGTATCGGGGGTGATCAGCAAGAACCTGGTGGATGTCCGTCATGTCGGCCGGGATGATCTGTGCGCGCATGGCGAGAATCATGGCAGGCGACCTGCCCGGTTGAGGAGGAAAGGGCTGGCCGGGCCGTGACATGGCAAGGGCCGCACGGGTTGGGTGAGTTGTGACGCTTACCTGGGCCCGTGCGGCCTGTTCCCATCCTGCCCTGTCCGGGGTCTTACGCGCGCACTTCGGCGAGTTGCTCGAAGAGCTGGCCCCGAAATGGGAAGCCGCCCGGGAATCGGCACTGCGCGAACGGCGCGGCGGGGACCGGCGGCGGGCGGCCGGAGCCGGTCCCAAACCGCGCCTGGTGTTCGCCGACCGGCTTTTGGCCACGCTGGTACACCTGCGCCTGGAGCTGCCGCACGCGGCGCTGACCCAGTTGTACGGGGTGGACCGCTCCACCGTGTCCGGGGCGATCCGCGAAGTCCGACGGCTGCTGGCCTCCTGTGGATTCGCCGTCCCCGACACCGCCCCGGATTGCGACTGCGCACGCTGGAGGACCTGTTCGCCTGCGCCGCCGCCGAGGGAGTGGATGTGCGGATCGACGGCACGGAGGTGCAGGTCCGCCGCCCGCGCGCGGGACGCCCCGGCCGCAAGGCGTTCGTCTCCGGCAAGAAGAAGCAGAACACCATCAAGACCACCACCTTCAGCGACGGCCAAGGCCGCACACTATTCAGCGGCATCGTGCGGCCGGGCCGGATGCACGACCAGACAGCCACCCGCACCGAGGGCATCGCCGAACAGTTCCGCCAGCACCCGACCGTGAAGGCCGAGGTCGACGAGGGCTACCGAGGCCTGGCCAACGAGTTCCCCGGCCAGGTCAGCGCCCCACCGAAGAAGCCGAAGGACGACGCCCCGCTGGGCGAGCAGCACGCCTGGCGCGAGCAGCGACGCCGCCAGTCCTCGGCACGCATCCGCGTCGAGCACGCCAACGCCGCACTCAAGCAGTGGCGGCCTCTTCAGCGGTTCACCGGGCGGCGCGAGACGTATGCCAAGACCCTGTCCCGCTCGGAAACACGATTCTGGAGCAATGCTCAGAACTTGTGGATCTGCCTGGGGCGGGGGCCTCGTGAAGCGTGGAGGGCGTACCTTCCCGGGTGATCGACTCAAGGTCACCGAGTAGGCCCGCGTTGCGAACGTGGGCTGGGAAGGCACGCCCGTGCTCAGCGTAGTGAACGAAGACGGCATCACCGAGACTGATACTTCTTTGATCGATGAGATCGTTCGGGAAGGCGCCCGGCGGATGCTCGCCGCCGCCCTGGAGGCGGAGGTCGAGCAGTACATAGCCGAGCTTGCCGGTCGGCGGGACGAGGCCGGCCGTCGGCTGGTGGTCCGCAACGGCCGTCACCGGCCGAGGACCGTCACCACTGCTGCCGGGCCCGTCGAGGTGGCGGCGCCGCGGGTCAACGACCGGCGGGTCGACGCCGAGACGGGTGAGCGCAAACGGTTCTCTTCGAAGATTCTGGCGCCGTGGTGCCGGAAGTCTCCGAAGGTCAGTGAGGTCCTGCCGCTGCTCTACCTCCATGGCCTGTCCTCGGGCGACTTCGTGCCCGCACTCGAGCAGTTCATGGGCGGCACGGCCGGTCTGTCGCCGGCGACGGTGACCCGGCTGACGAAGCAGTGGACCGCCGAGCACGCCACCTTCCAGACTCGTGACCTGGCCGGATCCGACTACGTGTATGTGTGGGCCGACGGTATCCACCCCAAGATCCGGCTCTCTCAGGTGCATTCCTGCCTGCTGGTCTTGATGGGTGTGCGCGTGGATGGCACCAAGGAGCTGATCGCGGTCGACGAGGGGCTGCGGGAGTCGACCGAGTCGTGGGCGGATCTGCTGCGGGACTGCCGCCGGCGCGGCATGCGCGATCCGATGCTCGTGGTCGGGGACGGAGCGATGGGGCTGTGGTGAGTTCTGGCGGAGGTGTTCCCGCAGGCCAGACACCAAAGGTGTTGGGTTCACAAAACCCGCAATGTCATGAGCGCACTGCCGAAGTCCGCGCAGCCGGGAGCGAAGAAGGCGCTGCAGGAGATCTGCAACGCTGAGGACCGCGACCATGCCGAGAAGGCGGTCACGGCGTTCGAGAAGGCGTACGGGGCGAAGTGGCCCAAGGCCACGGCGAAGGTCACCGGTGAGGTGGACGAACTGCTGGCGTTCTACGACTTCCCGGCCGAGCACTGGATCCACCTGCGGACCACGAACCCGATCGAGTCGACCTTCTCCACGGTCAAGCTCCGGACCAAGGTCACCCGCGGCGCCGGCAGCCCCGCTGCCGCCCTCGCCATGGTCTTCAAGCTCGTCGAGTCCGCCCAGGCACGCTGGCGAGCCATCACCGCACCCCACCTCGTCGTCCTGGTCTGGGCCGGAGCCCATTTCGAGCGGGGCATCCTGGCCGAACGCGAGCAGACCGCCGCGGCCTGATCGCGATGTCCAGATCCATCCAACTCCCGCATGGTGACCATGCAGGGGGCGTCAATTGGGTGGCATCCTGCTGCCGACGCCTGCAATTCTGACTGAGTGTCCGATCGTGCGAACTTTGTCGTTGTCCGCGAAAGCGGTGAGTGTGAGCTGTATCTCTCCCGCTGGGGTGCGGATGGTCTCGACCTCGACCTGCTGGCGGGACCGACCGAAGCGCTCTCGATGGTCCAGCGCCTGGGGGCGGACGGCTGGTGGCTGGACGACGTGTTCTGCCAGGGAGCGGCGCTGATCGACCTCGGCCGGAAGGTGCTGCTGCTGTTCGCCTGGGACGGGCCGAGCACCGTGATGCGGTACCGGGCCGCGACCCTGGAACTGCTGCGGGAAGCCTGGCCGGGGTGGGACGTGCGGTGGGCATACGACGGCCCCGCCGAGCTGCGGACTTACCTGGGACTTGACCCGGAACACGTGCGTGACCGCGGGCGCGACACTTACTGCGGACCGTTACTGGACCCGGAGGACGAGGACCTGGCGGACCTCGAACCGATGGCCGCGGTGGTGACTGTCGGGTCTGACCGCTGCTACGTGGTGGCGAACGTGGCCGACCACCCGATCCGGGAGGGGACCGCACTGCTCGACCGGCTGTTGGGCGGCCCCGAACACGGATTGTGCCGAGTATCCGCCGATGCCGGCATCCACATCGATCCGCTGCAGCGCCGGGTCGGCTGGTGGGTGCTGGGGGCGGCAGCCGAAGCATACGAGATGCCAAAGCGATGGCCAGGCTGGACGGTGGAGTTCTGGCAGGACTCCTGGCAGAAGCATGTCCGGCTCGCCCCGGGCCAGTTCCAGCCTCCACCGGTCGACCACGAGCGTGCCCCGGCAGAAGTCCGGACAGCTGCCGAACGACGACGGGAGGCCCGTCAGAATCAAGCGCCAGAAACCTGAGGCTGGCCAAGATCACTTGGCGAACGATCACGATCGATGCCAAGGGGCGCCAATCCACAAGTTTTGACAATTGCTCGTCGATCTTGACGTCCCGCACATCGTCCAAGCAAGCGAAGGGGATCTTCGTGAACACCGTTTCGGTACGGGCGCGGTGGGATGATCTGCCGCTTGAGGTGCAGGCTGCAGTGCAGGAGCGGCTCGGCTCATCGGTGGTGGAGGTCTTCTATCCAAAGGGTGGCTTCACGCAGGGGCTTGCAGTGCGGGTGGGGTGCGCGGACGGCAGTGAGGTGTTCCTCAAGGCAGTCGGCCTCGCCGCGCGCATGGCGTCGCACTACCGGGCGGAAGCGGTTGTCGGGAAGTACTTGTCGACTGTGGTCGCGCCCCGGCTCGTGTGGTCGGTGGAGGTGGGCGGATGGATCGTCAACGCCTTCGAGCCGGTCCGGGGTCGGGAGCCCGATCTGCGGCCCGGGTCTGCGGACCTGAACGGTGTCCTGGACGCGGTTGGTGCGCTGGAGCAGGAGCTGACGCCGTGCCCTGCTCCAGGTGTCGGGCCGGTCAGGGAGACGCTGGCCTCGTTGGCCGGCCACTGGGCCCGGCTCGCTGCCGCCCCGGCCGGGTCTGAGGAGCAGAGCTCCTGGGCCGCGTCACGGAGTGCCCGGCTGGTGGAGCTGGACGACCCTGACCGGCTGGTGAAGGAGAGTGTCGGGGACACGCTGGTTCACTGTGATCTGCGTGCGGACAACATGCTCGCGGAGACCGGCACAGGACGGATTCGGATCCTGGACTGGTCCTGGGGCGCGCGTGGTGCGGCGTGGGTGGATGCGGCGTTCTTCGTTCCTCAGTTGATCCTTGCTGGGCACAGCCCGGGCGGGGCGGAGGCGGCGCTGGCTTCCCGGGTGCCGGCCTGGCGGGTGGTGGATCCCGAGGTGGTGAGTGTGTTCGCGGTGGCGATCACCGGCTACTGGTCCTGGCACCACGCACACGGCCCCGGGGGTGCGCTGGGTGCGTACCGGGGCCGGGCGGCGGAGGCCGGCAGGCGGTGGGTCGACTACCGGCTCGGCTGAGGTGCGGGGGTGCGGTGGTGGTCGGTCAGGCCGCGGTTGAGGACGGACAGCAGGTGCGGGGGCACGAGGTAGCCGAGGTAGTCCTTCCCGGTGCGGCCGTCGGGGGCCCGCCACAGAGCCGTCCATGCCTCCTGGAGGGTTGGGGGGCCGTCGTGGGCGGTCAGGGACTGGGCGAGGGTGGCGGCGGAGCGTTCCGCGGTGCGCACCTGCCGGTAGTAGGCGGTGAGGTTCCCGCCGAGGAAGACGTGGGGGCTGGTGAGTACGTTGAAGACCAGGCGCAGCCGGAAGGTGTCGGTGCTCAGGAACCAGGCTTCGCGGACTGTCGGGGGCGGGGTGCCCCAGCAGGTTTGGAATCCGGCGAGGGTGGCGGCCAGGTCGACTTGGTCGCTGGTGGCGTACAGCTTCACGGCGTAGGGGACTTCCTCGTCCAGGTCCAGGCCGTGCCGGTGGTGCAGTGCCACGACTGCGGCAGTGAGCGCGGCCAGGTCGGCGTCGTCCAGTGGGTGGCGGCCGGTGTAGAGGAGGTCGAGGTCTGAGGTGGGTTGGTGTGTGTTGGTGGCGTGGGATCCGTAGGCGAGTGCGTAGCCGTCGGGGTCGGGCAGCAGGTCGGCTGCTTCCAGCAGGAGCGTGGGGGCCGGGGTCGGTGCGGGGGTCACCGGGATGCCTCCTGGCCCAGGCGGGTGACGTAGTCCAGGACGTCGTGCATGTGGGTGGTGGTGATGCGGGGGTTGATGGACATGAACCGCAGCGGGGCCAGGACGGCTCCGCGCCGGATGTGTCCGGGGTCGTCGGGGAGGGTGAACTGGTGCAGGTGCCAGCGGCCTTCGTCCATCAGGCGGTGGTGGATGGCCCGGTTCACCTCGTTGAGCCGGGCCACCTGTGTGTCGGTGGCGTTGCCGGGGTGGGTTCCGGGCGGCAGGTAGCAGAACGCCACCGCGCACAGGTCCGGGTCGTGCAGCCGTATCAGTTGCGGGTGGGCGTCCACGAGCGCCGTGAACGGTTTTGTGCGGTCCAGACGTTCGTCCATCATCCGGGTCAGTCCCTGTCGGCCCTGGGAGCGCAGTGCGGCCCAGGCGCGCAGGCTGGTCCACTCCTTGGTGCCGAGCTGCGGGGTGACCTGTCCGAAGGCGTAGTCCTCTTGCATGATCAGGTCGGAGTAGGAGGAGACCATGCGCAGGGAGGCCGGGTCGCGTACGAGGAGCGCGGATGTGGCGTAGGGGACGTTGAGGACTTTGTGGGGGTCGACGGTGACGGAGTCGAACAGGTCGATGCCGTCGAGGAGGTGGTGGCGGCGTGGGGTGAGTGCGGCCATCAGGCCCCAGCAGGCGTCGGCGTGGAGCCATACGGAGGGGTCTGCTGTGCGGACGGTGTCGTGGACGGCTCGCAGGTGGTCGATGGTCTGGGTGCGGGAGTCGCCGGCGTAGGCGACGACTCCCATCAGGCGGCCGGTGTGTTCCTTGAGGGCGCGGGCGAGGGCGGTCAGGTCGTAGCGGAAGTGGTCGGTGTCGACTTCGATGAGGTGGGTGCCGCAGCCGGTCCATGCGGCCGCGCTCTTGACGCTGTAGTGGCCGACTCCGCGGGGCACGACGAGCCCGAAGCGGTCCGGGTCGCGGACGCCGTCGGCAAGGGTGCCGGGAACCGTGTGCTCGCGGGCGAGCATCATCGCGGTGGTGTTGCTGCCGGTGCCGCCGTAGGTGGTGATTCCTCCGGCCTCCCACACCGACGTGACCTCGGAGGCTGGCACCGTGGGGTAGCCGATCAGTTCGCGCAGCCACCGGATCACGGTGATCCCCGCCATGGTTCCGGACGGGGAGCAGAAGGACTGGTTGATCAGGTTCTGCTGGGCCAGGACCGCGAAGACTCCGGCGACCAGGGAGGCGGGGTCGGCGCCGGTGTCGCCGAAGCCCATGAAGCGCGGGCTGTTCATGTTCACGCAGTACGGCAGCAGGCGCTGCGAGATGTCCTCCCAGATGGCCTGTGCGGTGGCCGGCTGGTCGGGCAGGTCTTCCAGCAGCAGGTCGCGCAGCGCGTGCGGGGTGGCCCGGCGGGCGAACACGTCCTCGCTGTTCTTGAAGGCCAGCCCTTGGGCGATGACCTCCTGAAGGAGCGGAGCGAGCGCGGTGAGCGGGGCGGGTTCGGTGAGCGGGCTGGGTGTCGACGGCATCTCTATCCTCCAGCGGCAGGTCAGAGAGGAACCAGGGGCCGGCCTCCTGCCCGGGTCAGGGGCAGAAGGCGGCTGGACTCCCAGCTTCACGCGGGTCCTGGTGGCCCGTCATTGAGGTGCTCGCGGCTCATCATTGCGGGCCGCCCGCAATGACAGGGGTTCTCCCGGGCAGGGCCGCGGATCGGTAGCGTGGACGGGCTGGCTCGCCATTCGTACGGGGGTACGCCCATGGCCACAGTGACCCGGTCGAGACGCTCTCAGATTCAGCGTGAAGCCGCCCAGATCCGCATGCGCGGCCAGCGCCGGCAGCACGACACCGCACGCATCGCCCGCACCATCCAAGACGCACTGACCGAGGTGAGCGCCCTGGAGGCGTGGCGGTTCGCCCTGGGGTGGTCCCGATCCCAGAGCGTCGCTCAGGTCGCCGGGCTCTACGCCGCCGACGGTCTCCTCCCGCCGGGGCTGTCGGAACCGATGCTGTGCCGGTGGGAACACGATGCGGACGAGTGGCCCGGTCCGGAGTACACGGTGATGCTGTGCCGGGCCTACGGCGCCCGCCCCGAGCAGCTCGGCCTCGCCCGCTGCCTCGCGCCGCATACGAATGATCTCTTCGGCCGGGCGGTGATCCGGTACGGTCGGCCTGAGATGACCGCGTACCCGAGTGGCTCGTGGGAAGGGATGGGGCTGATGACTACCGCAGCCGGTTTGCCCGCTGTCCGAGAATCACTCCACCTCGCTCTGCTCGCCGACCCGATGGGCAGCGTCGGGACTGCTGAGCTGGCCGAAGCGGCCGTCGAGCACTACGCGCTGAACTACTCCAAGCACCCGCCGCAGATCCTGTTCAACGAAGTCCACGAGGTCCGCCAGCTCCTCACCCCGGTCGTCCAGGCCGGACCCGGTACTTCGTACGGGGTCGATATCCAGCGGCAGGTCGGCTGGCTCTCGGCGCTCCTGGGGAATCTGGCTTTCCACCTGGACGATCTGGCCGGGGCCCGTACGCACCTGTCCGCGGCAGGGGCCTGGGGTGAACGCACCGGTGATGTCCGTCTGTCCGCGTGGGCGTGGGGCGCGCGCAGCATGGTCGCCCGTACCACCGGCCGTTACGACGCCGCTCTCTCCCATGCCGAACGCGGTGCCCGTCTCGCCCCGGCCGGCCTGGCCCGGGCACAGCTGCACGCCTGGGCGCTGCTGCTGGCCCTTGCCCGCCTGCACCGCGCCGACGAGGCCGACCAGGCCCTGCGCACAGCGCTGGCGGAACTGGAGGCCGACCCGTCAGGCACTGCGCCGGGCAGGTTCGGGTTCGACGAACCCGAACTCGCCCTCCACCAGGCCGAAGCCGACCTCGCCCTTGGGCGGCACCAGCAGGCCCGTACCCGCGCCGAGGCATCCTGCGCGGCATGCCCGGACGGTACGGGCGGCTGGGCGGCAGCCACCCTCGTCCTCGCCCAGGCCGAAGCGGCCGGCTCCCCGCAGGACGCCGTCCAGCGTGCCCTGCACGTCCTGGACCACGTCCCCGCCGCCCGGCTCCGCTCCACCGCCCGCACCCGCCTCCACCAACTCGCCACCGCACTCCCCACCCACCACGCAACCGACCTCACCGAACGCCTCCACACACTCCCCGCCGCCATCGACCACCACGGACACGCCCTCTGACTGCTCCGCTCGCTGCGTACAAACCCCTGGGGTCTCGTACGCAGCAAGCGGAGCTGGGACTTCGGTCAGACCGGCACCCAAGACGTGATCGTGAGAATGGTCCAGCCGGAACGCGTCCAGCGGTACACGGACCTGTCGGCGGTCAGCGAACCGAACCAGATGGTGTGGATGCTGTCCGGCACGTCGGGGCTGTCAGCCGGAACGAATCCCTGCCGGAGTGCCATGGCGACGTCGAGCTGGCCATGATCAGCCCAAACAAAGAGATGTCCTTCGCGATCGGTGTGCCGGGCGAGCTTCTCGACCTTGTTCGCCCCCTGCTTGGAGCTGAGGAAGACGTCGATATGGGGGGAGATCGTGTCGGCGGTGGAGCGAGCAACCCCGGCGCCCGATACGAAGTAGAAGATCTGGCCTGACGACTTGTCGCTCCGTATCCGTTGAGCACTCACGATCTTGAAGTTCGCGAGCTTGCGGAGGTTCTCCGCATGTTGCGGCGTGGGGAACTCACCGAATGGGGTGCTGTCGTTCCAGCCGTTCAGGCCGATCTTGTCCACGTCTTCCCGCTCCAGGCGCTGGAGAAGTTCGACCAGTCCTGCAGCCGACTTCTTGACCTGCGTCCCAGGGGTGAACTGGACCATCCAGTCGCCTTGCAGCCCCGGGGTCGGCCCACCGTAACGCTGTTCAAGAGCGTCCCAGAGCCTCTGGCCCTTCGGGTCGGTCATGGAAGACACCTCGAGCGCGACCTTCGGCCCGGCGCCGTCAATCGGATCGAGGAGAAAATCCACCTTGCCGTTCTCGGCCTGGTCGTCACAGTCGAACCGGCAGGTCCCCAGGACCTCGTTGACCGCAGCCTCTGCCCGGAGCTCGTCCGGCGGCAGCTGCACCGTCTCCTTCTGCTTCATGCTGCTGACGGTAGGGCAGCGACGGCCCAGGGAACGAGCCGTTTGCCGTACGAGCGGGAGCCAGGATGTGCTGCCGGACCAGCCCCAGCAGTTTCGCCCAAGCGCGGGTGGGGCACCCGGGCCTTAGCATGTCGTACCCGCTCGGCTGCTTTTCCCCGAGTCCGCTTCTCCACTGATCGCGAGAGAGCAGAATCGGAGTGTCGGCGCGACCAGCGGCACAGGAGGGGCAGGGACTCATGGGGATGCAGGATGTGTGGGTGCGGGCGCAAAGCGTCGTGTCTGGCAGCCGGGTGGTTCGGGCCGACACCATCGTGCAGGTCAGGTGGGAGCGCAGTGCCTCCCAGTACCTCACCCTCGTCGTCAAGGGCGGTGACGAGGTCCACCACCAGGCGCGCCCCCACCGGTCGGGGGCCCAGCCACTCACCGAAGCAGACGGCACCACGCTGGCCGACGGATTGCTGTCAGCTATGGCCTCGACCGCAGCTCTGCCGGGCAGTCACCTTCTCGTCCTCCACGAGGTGGGCGACACCGCGCCGAACGGCACCGGCCTGCAGTGGTGCCGCGCCGCCATGAACGACGCCGACGCGCCCGCCTTCTGACAGGCAGGCCGGTGCCTGCGACTCTATCGTCAGGCGGTTTTGGTGGCGCGTAGCCATGAAAGCATCATGCGACCGACTTGAGGAAGGAGCCTCCGTTGGGTTCCGAGATCAACCCCCGGCTCTCCGCCGAGCTGGACCGCCATGCCGGGCACTACGCCGCAGCCGTCGCGGAAGTGCTGCTGAAGGAAGGGCTGCCGGTAAGCGGCATCAATAGCTGCGGCCCCTACGACGATCCGGAGGATCCGTACTTCGATGTCCATGCCGGAGTCGACTTCACGCAGTCGTTTCAGGACCAGTACGGCGGTGACTGCGGACTGCACTGGGCTGGCTCATCCGGCTGGTGCTTCTACCGGGTGACCGACGAGAGCGAGTATCTGAAGGGAGCCAGGTGGCTGGGGGCCGGCCTCTTGCCCGAGCCACGGCGCGTCGCCGCGTTCCTGGACACCATCCGCCTCGACCCCGACGAGGCGGGTAGCGTGGAGCGGCCCTACTACCGAAAGGACGGGGAAGGGTTCCCCGAACTCCTCAAGCGTCTGCGTATCTACCTCCCTGCCGCGTTCTCCACCAACCCTTCGGGCCGGGTCGGCTGGGCGCGTGAGAAGGCCTGGGAAGCACATGTATACAGGGCCCTGACCCAGCCTGGTTCAGCTTTCCCCATCCATGTGCCCCTCCGCCAGGGCGAGCTCGATGCCATCCTGCACGTGCTGGAGTACAGCGAGAGCAGCCGCAACCCGTTCATCCGGCTCCTCGCCGCAGACATCAGGGCACGGGCCGGCAGCCCGGCGGAGACGGCCCTGCTCCACGAGAGCGCATTGCAGGAGGCTCAGCGACGCCAACGCGTCCGCGACGAAAGAGGCCGACAAGGTGACTCCGGGGCAGCCTCGTAAGCAGCCCGGCCCCAAGCCAGCTGGTCTGGTTCCTCTTCCTCCTGTGGTTCGGCCGCCCGGGCCACCCCGTGCCGTGCTCAGGCTGTCGTTTCGCCCGCCGTGCCCCACCGGCCGACGAACTCCTCCAGGGCGCGGCGCTGGAGTTCGGCCGGCTCCAGCGCCTCCACCTCCCACTGCACCGGGCGGGTGGGGTCGAAGCCGTAGCGGTGAGCGAAGGCCGGCCACCTCGGGCCGCCGCTCTTGCCCTCGGTCGCCGGGAGCCCGTACGCACGGACCCGCTCGTAGGGGGGCAGGACTGGGGAAGAGACAGTGTTCTAACGGTGCAGTATTCGAGTTGAGCGGGGAACCGGTGGTTACGCAGAGGCGTCTTGTGCTACCAGTGGGTTCATCCAATGCTGCTGAGAGCGGGCGTTCGTCGGCTACTGGGAGGGGGCAGGTGGGCGTGTCGCGACGTAGGAAGATCACGGTCATGGTGGTCGCGGTTGTGTTGACCGTATCGACGCCGTTCTTCTGACTGCTGGACAGTCCGGATACCGGCCAGCTGGTTGCCGCCTCGGTCCAGGGCGCCACTGGTATTGGCGCCCTGGTGTGGGCCTTGATGCAGTCCTCCGCCAACCCACAAGACGAGATTGCGGCGGTCGACACCGGGAAAGCCAAGGCCACTGGTGGAGGCCGGGCGTCCACCGGCGTGCGACGCCCGCAGGAGGCCGGGAGCAAGCCCATTCGGGCGGAACGGACCGGGGACGCTACCGCGGACGGGCCCGGCAGCAGCGCAAGCACGGGCGTCGACTTCAGCTGACCGGGCCGGGACGGCCACAGCATGCAGGAGGATCTTCGTCCGATGGTGAGATGGCCCAAACGCCGCCCCGACCCGGACGGTGACCCCAGCGCTGCTCCCGAGACCGCAGACGCAACGCCTGGGCCGTCAGTAGCCGCCGCAGACACCGGTGATGCCACCGCCCGCGACGGCGCCACGGCGGTATCTGGCTACACCGGACCTGGTCCAGGGACCACCGGCCCGGTACATGTGAGTCATACGGGGGCCGCCACCGCCAGCGAGGGCGGGCTGGCCAACACCGGATACCTGGCGATCGACAGCTTCACTCTGGTGCAGCAGGCCGCGCCGCGTACACCAGCCGCCTGGCCGCACCAAGTGGGCGTGATGCCGCCCCGCGCCTTGTCCTTTCAGCATCGGGCCGAGGTTGACCAGTTGCGGACGGCAGTCGACTGCGGAGGTACCTCGGTGCTCAGCCAGGTACTGACTGGGACCGGCGGGGTGGGCAAGACCCAGCTGGCTGCCGACTACGCCCGCACTGCCTGGGACAGCGGCGGGGTCGACGTACTGGTGTGGATCACCGCGAGTAGCCGCTCAGCGATCACGGCCGGGTACGCGCAAGCTGGCGTAGAGGTCCTTGCAGCCGACCCCAGCGACCCGGAGCAGGCCGCGCGGGCGTTCCTGGCCTGGCTGGAGCCGAAAGCCAGCCAGAAACCGTGCCGGTGGCTGGTCGTACTGGACGACGTCGCGGAGCCGGCCGATATACGCGGCTGGTGGCCGCCCGCCAGCCCGCGCGGCCGTGTCCTGGTCACCACGCGCCGCCGCGAGGCCGCCCTGGCCGGAGCGAGCCGGCGCCTGGTCACCGTGGGCTTGTTTACCCCCCAGGACGCCGCCGCCTACTTCACCGCCGTACTCGCCGCGCACGACCGCTACGAGCCAACCAACCAGATCAACAGCCTCGCCGCGGACCTGGGATATCTGCCCCTCGCCTTGGCCCAGGCCGCCGCCTACATCATCGACGCGGACCTGACCTGTGCTTCCTACCGAGAGCTGCTGGCCGACCGGCTGAGGAAGCTGGCCGACTTGCTGCCGGAGCCCGGCGTACTACCCGACGACCAGACCGCCACCGTCGCCGCCACCTGGTCCTTGTCCATCGAGCGCGCCAACCAGATCCGCCCGGCGGGCCTGGCCCGCCCCATGCTCCAGTTGGCCGCCCTGCTCGACCCCAACGGCATCCCCGCTACGGTCCTCACCAGTCAGCCCGCCCTCGCGCACGTCACCGAGCGTCGCACTCCCACCGGCACCGGCAGCGCCCACCAGTCGGCCCGGGTCTCGGTAGATGAGGCTGTGCGCACGCTGCGGGTCCTACACCGCCTCAGCCTGATCAACCACACCCCCGATACCCCCCATCAGGCGGTGCGCGTCCACCAGCTCACCCAGCGTGCCATCCGCGATCAGCTCCCTGCCGACCAGCACGACCAGGCAGTCCGCACCGCCGCCGACGCCCTGCTTGCAGCTTGGCCCGACATCGAACGCAATCTCGATCTCGCTCGGGTTCTGCGCGCCAACACCGACGCTCTCACCCGCCACAGCCAGCACATTCTTTGGAACTCTGAAGGCCGCCGGGTGCTCTTCCGCGCTGGGGAAAGCCTCGGCGACAGCGAGCAGTTCACCGACGCCGCCGATCACTACCAACACCTCGCCGATACCGCCAGTCAGCTCCTTGGCCCGGACCACCCCGACACCTTGAGCGCCCGAAACGAATTCGCCCATTGGCGGGGGAAGGCGGGGGATCCGGCCAGCGCCGTCAGCGCCCTCGCCGAGTTGCTGGCCGACTGCGAACGGATACTGGGCCCGGACCACTCCAAGACCCTGGACGCTCGGAGCGACCTTGCTCACTGGCGGGGAGTCGCGGGGGATGCGGCCGGGGCGGCCGCCGCCCTCGCCGAGCTACTGGAGGACATGCTGCGGGTGTTGGGACCGGACCACCCCGAGACCTTGAGAACCCGGCACGACCTCGCCAAATGGCGGGGAATCACGGGGGATGCGGCCGGGGCTGTCCGTGCCCTCGCCGAATTGCTGGCCGACCAGGAACGAGTACTGAGTCCGGATCATTCCAACATCCTGGTCACCCGGTACAGCCTCGCCCAGGGGCGGGGAGTCGCGGGGGATGAGGCTGGTGCCGCGGCCGCCTTCGCTGAACTGCTGCCGCACATGGTGCGGGTACTGGGCCCTGACCATCCTCACACCCTAAGCACCCGCCATAGCCTTGCCAACTGGCAGGGGGAGACAGGGGACGCGACGGGTGCCGCCGCCGCATTCGAGCATCTGTTGGCCGATCGGCTGCGGGTGCTGGGGCCAGGCCACCCCGACACACTCGCTACCCGCGGCTACCTCGCCTACTGGCAGGGGAAGGCGGAGGATGCTGTTGATCTGTCGACCGATTCCTGAACAAGATCACTAAGTTGAATCAGCGTAATAGTGTGCAGGTCAGCGCAAGATCCAAGCGCGGATCACCCTCAGCAGTCTGCCGCTCCGACCAGCCGGAACACCGGTTCCGCCACTCCGTGCAATGTTGCATCAGATGCAGTTCATCCCGTTTCACCCTGGTCACCAAGCTCCAGCAGCCCGTCTGCTCCACCCAGTCCCGTTCGATGTCCTCGCCCGAGCAGTCGAAATCACCCACCATTCTCCGGGGCGCCGCGAGCGTGCGGTTCGAGTTCTCGCAGCTCAGAAGCAGTCGGGACGACCATAGCGTGCGCAACAGATGTGGTGCACGGAACCTGACGGAAGATTCACTCGGCGGGATGCTGACCGGGTTCGGGCCGCCCATTCAGACGCTGGCGGATTTCCTGCCGCTCGGCTTCCTCGCGGGCGAGCGCCTGCCGATGGACGTCGGGGTCGCGGTGGGCCTCGATGGCCTCGCGCACGATCGCGGCCAGGATGTCGGGCGGCAGTGCCTCGGCCTGGGTGGTGGTCGTGCCGGAGAACGAGCGCCGGTCGGTCGCCTTCGGCGGGGCGGTCGGCAGGTTATAGGTGACGATCTGCTCGGGGGTGACCGCGACCCTCTCGAACTCCACCTCAGCACCTGCGGCCTCGGCGAACGCGATCACGTCCTCGGCCAGCGAGCTGAACATGTGGACGCCGCTCTGGTCGTAGTCGCCCAGGTGCAAAATCCTGGTTCTGCGGCCTCCGGAGATCGCCCGGACGGCTGCGTCGTGCTTGCCAGCCAGGCCGTCGAACCCACCGCCGGAGAAGCAGGAGATGCCGAACTCCTCGCCGATACGTACCAGTTGAGGGACCATGCCGGCCGTCTCGCACCACAGCTCCAGCCGGACGGGCTGGCCGGCTTGACGGTCGACCCGGTAGTCGTCGACCGCCGCCGCCACGGCCGTCCAGAAGTTTTCGGGGCCGGTGAAGGAGGGCGGGGCGTCCACGGCGATCTGGGTGTCGTCGCGGATCACGTCCCAGGGGATTCGTCCGGAGCGGCGGGCCATGCCGACGTACTCACACATCCGCTTGTAGTCGCGCTCGGTCTTCTCCAGCACGCCGTCGCTCAGGAGCACGTAGAAGAGCTGGCGAAGCGAGACGGGCAGGTGGTCGCGGTAGCGGTCGAGGACGGCGTCGACCGCGATCAGCACCCGGAGTGTCTCCCGCTTGGGCCGCCAGTGCGGCTGCGGCCCGCGGGGGCGCTTGTTCGGCATTGTGGCCTCCTGCATTCAAGAGTCCGCCATGGCGTCCTTTCGCTCAAGAGTGGTGGTGACCTGGGGTTTCATCCGGGAGGTGGGGGTGTGTCACGTCCTCGGTTGAGCTGGGCCATCAGCTCGCGGTTGGCCGCGCGGGCGGCGGCGAGGTCGTCGCCCTGATCCTGGAGCTTGAGCTCCAGGTCGACGACTTGCTGTTCGAGGGTGGTGATCCGGGCCTGGAGCTGTTCGGTGTCGTCGGGCCCGCCGATGCCGGACTCGCGCCAGACCTGCTCGCCCAGAACCTCGCTGAGACGGCCTTCGAGGCGCCGGACCTGGGCGGCGAGGCGGGCGGTGCGGGCGTCGGCCGCCGCCAGGTCGGCCTGCAACGAGGCCCGGCTGACTGCCGGCCCCCGGCCGCCGGGGACCGTGGGCGGCTCGGCAGCCTGGGCGTGGATCTGGCCGAGCAGGTCGCGGTGGCGGTAGAGGAAGGTGCGGTCGACGCCCGCGCGGCGAGCGATGGCCGCGACGCTGATCTCCAAGCTGTCCTTCGCGGCCTCGGCTAGGGCGGCGAGGACGCGCTGGCGGCGTCGGCCGGTGTCGGCCCGGCGGCCTTCCAGCATGGCCTGGACGGCGGGGTCGGGTGGGCTCATGCGGGTCGCTCCGGTCGCAGGTCGGACAGGGGCTGGGGGATGCGCGACATGCCGAGGAAGCCCTGGCGGGTCTGGCGGACCATGGCCGCGGCCTGCTGGATCTCGGCGCGTTCGGTGTCGGTGAGCTGGTCGACCTCCTCAGTGACGCGACGGATCAGCCGTCGGACGCGGGCGATCTCCTCCTCGGACGGGGTGGCCTCGGCTCGGGCCCAGTCGTCGGCCTCGGTCATCGACCGCAGCCGCTCCCGCTGCCGCAGCAGACCGTCGAGGTAGGCGCTGAGCTCGGGGAGGTAGGAGATGTCGGTGGAGTAGTGGTCGCAGCCCATGCAACGGAACCGCAGGGGGCAGGAGCCGCCGCCGGCCGCGACGTTGGACGGCTCGGAGCAGGTGCCGAAGGGAACCTGGACCGAGCCGATCGCCAGGCGGATGCGTTCGGCGTCCAGCAAGGTGGTGACCGCTCCCCAGACACGCTGTCCGTGGCGGTCGAACTGCATGGCGGTGACCTTGTCGACGGCCTCGCGCAGACGGACTTCCTTGACCCGTAATGGTGGAGTCGGGTATTGGAACTGCCCGAATGTCTCTGACGGGATGGTCATGATCGGCATGTCTGGATCAGAGCGGCAAGGACTCCTGCCGGATCGTGCAGAGGGCGGGCGCCGTCGGTGACGACGCGACGTGTGCCAGGGTCGAGGGGGTCCGTCTGTGCCCACTCCGGGGAGCCGATGCCGATCTCAACTTCCAGACCTGAGGCCGTGGCATAGCGTCGTTCGGTGATGGGCCCCCACGATTGCGTTCGGACAAGCTCGCCGAGAGCGAGCTCGTTGGCCCAGATGTTGTTGAAGTACTGAGCCTGGTCTGTCGTGAGCAGGACGATGTCGATATCGGAGTCAGGCCGCGCGGCATCGCGGGCGAATGAGCCGACAAGTAGCAGGCCGACGATGTCCTGACGGTTGGCGGCCCAGCGTGTGATGCGGTTGATGATCTCCTGCGCTTCGGCGACTCGTTCCTGGGAGATCTCGGGTTGGTTCGCGGATTGTTCGGCGTGGTGTGTCATGTGGGCTCCTGGGTTTTTGGACGGCGACTGATCTCTGCTGCGTAGGCGGCCCAGTCTCCGGCAGCGGCTCGCTGCCATTTGACGGCGACGGTGATGTCGATGCCGAGGGTGCGGGCGAGGACCGCGGCGGGCAGCTCGGTGGCGAGCTGGAACAGTGCGGTCGAGCGGGCTTCCGCGAGCCGGATGCCGAGTTTGCGGAGGCGTTCGCCCATGGCCCAGGCACTGATCGGCCGGCCGGGCTGGCCTCCGGGGAAGAGCCAGGGCGACTCTGTCCGGCCGAGGACGGCATGGCTGCGGCGGACCGCGACCTGCTGTCGGGCCAGGTCAGCGATGGGTGCGGGAAGCTCGACCGGAACGGCGCCGAGGCGGATGCGAACGGCTCCGTCCGTCTCCTCGATGTGGCCGACGGTGAGCCGGGAGATTGCTGCGGGCCACTGGGCATAGAGGAGCAACAGCAGTCCGGCCAGGCGGTCTTCAGGCTTGAGAGTGTCGTCGTGCAGCAGGCGACGGGCGGTGTCCCAGCGGGCCTCGTCGTCCATCGCCTGGGAGGGGCCGTTCCATCGCTCGGCAGGGAAGCTGAGATCGCGGGCGATCTTCCGGGAAAGGGCCCAGCGCACGAAGTGTCCTGCCTCCCGGCGATGCCGGACATCGGCGCTGGTCATCCAGCGTTCAAGGTCGTCCTGGCGGCAGGTTGAAAGGGTCAGATTCCGCTCCTCGAGCCAGTCCAGGAGATGAACGGCCGCCCGCAGATGTTGCCGTGCGCCCGCGAGCTGGTAGTGCGTGATCTCCTTGCCGCGGCTGCGTCGGCGAAGCCGACGCAGGAGATGCCACGTTGCGTACTGGTGCAGCATTTTCCGGCCCTCGGCCGTCGCATGGGAGTCGACGAGGTCCTTCACGTGCCGTTCGAGACGGGCCAGAGGAAGAACCCCAGCTCACACGATCAGACGCAGCGTCCTACGACACGTCGAAGCGCCGGGGAGAACCACCATGAGCAGACAGGCTTCGCGATGCTCGTGGGCGACGCGGCCGCGGACGACGTCGGCGTAGGACTGGGAGCTGAAGCCGCGGACCACGAGGACGGGGATGCCCGCGAACTCGAGCCAGCCGGTCAGCCGCTGTCGGAGGGTGTCCTTCTCGGCGGCGATGTACAGGGCCCGTTTCTGGCCCGTGGTGCGGTCCAGGCGGAACCAGGTGGGCATCTCGGTGACGAACGTGTCCGCGTCCGGCCAGGCCGGCGGGACGTGAACCTCGCGGACGGTGTCGATCAGGTCGGGGAAGTGGTCCTCCCGGCGGGCCTGGGCCAGCTGCGCGGACAGCCGCCGGTACATCGGCGGCGTGTGCGGCAGCACTCCCTCGGCGGCGAGCCGGTACATCACCTGCCGCAGTGTGACCTTGAGCGGTGCGTACCCGTCCACGATCTGCCGCGCCCGGTGCACCACGGCTGTCCACCGGATCCGTTCACGAGCCATACCGGTACATGTACCCCTTCGGCGTCGTCACCGCGCGGGCTACCAGTGGCGCAGGCCCTCGACGAGTTCGCGGTGCCACTCGGTGCGGCGCGGCACGTACGTGTCGGGTGCCGGTCCGAGCGCGACGGCCTGGTCTGTGATCCCGTAGGTGACCCGGTAGGCCAGGACCTGGGTGGCGTGGTCCATCCACTTCTCCGTTCTGTGTGCCGGGGGCACGGGGCCGAGCACGGTCACGAACCACATGGGCAGCAGGGCGCGGTCGCGGATCGCATCGGCCAGGCGGGTACGCAGCAGCCAGTTCAGTTTCCGTTCCGCCTTGTCGCCCTGGTCGATCAGCGAGGCCTTCGCCTGCCGCAGGGTGTCGTCCTGGGCCAGTGCGGCCCGGGCGGCCTGGGCGGGGCCAGCCAGGTTCTGGGCCCGCTGGTCGTTCTTCTCGGCAAGGGGGGTGGGACATGCCGAAGTCCCAGACGGCCTGTTTGAACTCGCGGGACGTGCGCGGCTGAGTGGCCAGGACGCCGGCGGCCTCCACCACCTTGTCGCGGTGTTCGTCGCGTTCTTCGATGGCGCCTTCGTACTCGCGGACCTTGAGGCTGTGAGCCTCGCGCTGGCGTTTGGGGAGCAGGCCGGAGCGTACGTGCCAGCCGTGGCTGGCGGTCCTGGCCAGCTTCTTCCACTCCGGGTCGATGGTGTCGAGGTCGGCGCGTGGGGCGCCGCCCGCGGCGAGCAGGTGGGCTTCGAGGGCCTGGATGCGGCCGGTCAGCCGTTTGAGGGCCTGCTCGGTGTCCTGGATGTGGTCGCGTACGTCGCCGTCGAGCTCGGTGAGGTCGTTGCGGACGGTGCCGAGGTCGTCCTCGAGGCTGCGGATGTCGCCGCGGATGTCGCGCAGCTCGTAGTCGAGGTCTTCGACCTCCCCCAGCTTCGAACGCAGCGAGTGCAGTTCGTGCTCCATCCCGCTGGTCTGGTTCTCCAGACGGCGGACCTGGTGGCCGTAGTCGTCGCTCACCGCTGCGCCCTTTTCTCTTCCGTGTCCGTCGAGGACCCGGCGACCAGCAGCCAGCCGATGGCTGCGGCGATGATGAACCACCGGCTGATCACGCTCAGGCTGATGAGGGCCATCAGGAGAGCGACCACGTGCAGTGCGATGGCTCCGAAGCGGCGGTCGCGGTGCTGTTCGGCATCGACCTTCTGGAAGCAGCCAGCCACCGTTGCCGCGAAGTGCGGGACGAGCAGGACCAGCCACCAGGCCGAGCGGTCGAGGACGAACACGAGCGCGATCAGCACGGCGCCGACGGCTGCCTGGGCGCGCCAGGACCACGTCACGATGCGCTCACTGCGTCTGCGCTCGGGTTCGGCCAGGAGCCCGGGGATCGTCTCCTCGAACTCCACCAGCTCGGTGACAGTGTTCACCAGCCGGGCGTACTCCGCCGCGAACCGGTCGTCGTCGACGTCGTGTTTCAGGACCTCGGCGTGGCTGGCGCCGACCTTCTGCTGAAGCCGTGTGAACTGCTGCTCGACATCCTGCTCGGTGCTGTCCACCGAACCACCTCCACCCGCGATGCGACGGCACACCGACCGGGCACTTCCCCGCTGGCGGCCACCGCCGGCCGTCAAACCGGTCGACCGTACCCGCAGCGGTCCGGGGCCCGCTGGGTAATCGCGTGCAGTGGCCGAAACCTTGCCGATCAAGACCGTGCACCGCTGCCTCGCCGGGGACTTCACGTGGGCGGCAGATACGGAGCGCGGGTCAGCCGACGGGCGGTGCAGCCCTTCCCGGGGCGGGCGCGGCCTCCAGCCGGTCCAGCCGCTCGTAGAGGGCCCGGACGAGGCGGGCGCGGTTCTGGGCGCAGTGGGCGGTGCCTTTGGGTGGTACGGACAGGCGTCGGTCGGCTTCCTGGAGGACGATTTCGGCGAGGGCGCCGCGGCCGTCGTTTTTGGGCAGGGCGGCGGCGTGGCGGCGGACGTCGGCGGCCACGGCGCGGGCGTGTCCGGTGAGCTGGAGGGCGAGTTGTTCGTAGTCGTGGGGTTCGTGGTCGGGGTCCTTCCATGCGAGGACGGCGGTGACGAGTGCTTCGTACGGGGCGCGGTCCAGGGGGAGTTCGGCTTCGAGCAGGCCGTCGGGATCGTGGAGCACGAGGTGCCTGTCGCTCACCGGTGCCCCACCCCGTCGCCCTGGCCCTGGTCGTGGTCCTAGTCGTGGTCGTGGTTCTGGTCGTGGTCGCCGGGGCCGGTGTTCGGGGTGGCTAAGCCTGTGGTGGTGAGGAAGCGGGCGTAGCCGTGGCCGGACGGGGTCTGGGTGTGGTGGGTGTCGGGCATGGGCCTGTCTACTCCAGGGGCGGGTGGTCGGCGTCTTGTTCCAGACAACCGCGCGGGCCGGGGTGGGGTGCATAGCGAAGTTGCGGTTTCTGCTTGCCGCCGCCCTAGCGACTTGACTGTTCGTTGACCTTCGGCGGGGTGGGGTGGGGCTCTACCGTGAGGAGATGGCACGTGCACAAAACGAGGCGCTCGTCGCCTGGATGGAGCGCGAGGGGTGGTCGGCGCCGGCGCTCGCGAAGGAACTGGACACCATCGTGCGGCAGTTGACGCGGAGGTCCGGGGCGGGGCGTGGGCTGTCGGAGATCACAGTGCACAAGTGGCGGTCGGGTGAGACGTCCTAGCCGCAGGAGAAGTACCGGATCGCGCTGGAGGAGGTCAGCGGGCTGGTCGTGGCGGCCTTAGGGTTCGCTCCTTCCGATCGTCGCAAGAAGAAGTCCGCGCCCGTGGAGGATTCTGTGCACCGCCGTTCCTTCCTTGCGCTGACGGCCGGCTCGGCGGGTGCTGCGGTTCTCGGCCCGTCGGCGGGGGTCGGCGGGGGGTGATGTGCTGCGGCTGCGGCAGCAGCTCGACGCTCTCATGGCGCTGGACGACTCCCGGGGCGGCCACGACACCCTGGAGCGGGCCGCGCTCGCCGGCGCCCGGGAGGCCGTCGCGCTCCAGGGGAAGCCGGCCCCCCAGCGTACCCGGCAGCGGCTCTTCTCCCTCGCGGCCGACTACACCGCGACCGCGGCCTGGTCGTGCGTGGACGCCCGTCGAAGCGCCCGTGCCCGGCCGCTGCACGAACGGGCCCTGCATCTGGCCGGGCTGGCGCAGGATCCGGTCGCGACGATGCGTGTGTGGAACTCGGTGGCGATCCTGGCCCACCAGCGCGGTGCCCATGCCGAGGCGCTCGCGGCCGGGCAGGCCGCCCAGGCCACGGCCGTCACCCGCCGCGACCCGCTGTTCGCCAGCCTCGCGCACGCGCGGATCGCCATCGCCCACGCCCACCCCGGCGACCACCAGTCAGCCCTGCGCTCCCTCGACCATGCCGAGAAGGCGCTCTCCAAGGCCGACCCGGCCCGCCCGCGGCCGAGCTGGGCCGCGTTCTACGGCCGGGCCGAGCTCCACGCCATCACCTCGATCGTCCACGACCGACTCGGCAACTCCCCCGCCGCCGAGGCCGCCTCCCACCATGCGCTCACCGCCCTGCATACAGTCCCCACGCGATGGAGTCATTTCGGTACCCACTCGCCATGCGCACTCGGGGGATGCCGTGCCAGCAGTGGTCCTCTCTGCCTGGACTGGGGTCGGGGAGTTGTCTTTCGCTGACCGCTGCCTGGGTCTTGATGTCAGTGGGCAGCTTCGTCGATCCAGGTCTGCGGAATCAGTTTGCGTCCGCCTCTCCAGTTGTGGCGGACGGAGTCCTGGAACCACGACTCGTCGAGGTTGGCGTGGTCGGAGACGATGATCTGCAGGTCGGGTGCGAGTTCGTGGACCACGTCGTAAAGCAGCCGGAACAGCCGCGTCACAGCGGCGCGGTCGGTGTCGTCCTCCAGTGCTCCGGATACCTGGTCGACTTCCGAGCGGTACCAGACCTGGGTGGGCTGGTCGAGCATGAGGATGCGTGGGACGGGCCGGTGCTGGCGGGTGAAGTAACGGTGCAGGGCTAGGTGGGCAATGACGTGGTAGCCGATCCAGTTCTCGCCGCTGCCGATGCGGAAGAGAGGGGCCGGCCCTTGCTCGGTGTCAGTGACGACGGTCAGGCGGCTGAGGTCGAGGCGTACGTTCTGACCGCTGTGCTCAAGCTGGAGCCTGTCGGCCCAGTCCGTCATGTCCTGGCTGATGGCGACGAGACGCGAAGTGAGCTGTTCGCGTTCCTCGTTGGGGTCGAGTTCCGCTGTCAGGGCCGCGACTCGGGCCTGAGCGGTGGCCAGGAGGCTGCTCAGCCGGGCTACCTCGGTGTCGGTGCTGGAGGGCAGGGCTGCGAGGCTGGCGTGGATGCGGCCGCGCATGAAGTCGTGCCGGGAGGTGTCGGAGAGCCGTTCGGCGGCGGCGAAGGAGGAGACGAGGGACTGCAGAGCTCTGTCGGTGGTTCGGATCTGGGCGCGCAGTGCGTCAGCTTGCTCGTCGAGTTTGGTGAGGGCTGCTCGTCTGGCCGGTCGAGCGGCTTCGACGTCTGCAAGCTGGATGGTCAGGCGGGCCAGGCTTTCGTGGAGCTCGGCCGCAGTCGGGTCTGGCTCGTGCAGGGGCGATCCGCACAGTGCGCAGGTGGTGGATGTGTGGCCGTCTGTGGCTGGCGGTACGTCGAGGAGGTTCAGGCTGGCGAGGCGTGCGGTCTGGGTTTGGACGGCGCCGGTGTAGTCGGTCGCGGTGGTGTCCTGCTGCAGAAGCGTCTCGCGGTCTGTCGTGATAGCTCTCAGGCGGGTGCGCAGTTCGTCGAGCTGGGCCTCGAGAGCATTTCTGCGGGTGGCTGTCTCGGGGTCGGCTTGGGCTGGCACCGATCCGGCGTTGACGGCTTGGTACAGGAGGGACAGTGCCGTGTCGCGGTCTGGCTGCTGTTCGGGGTTGACCATGCCGAGCGTGAACGCTTCACGCCACAGCGAGGCGAGGCCTGCTTCGGCCGTCTGGGAGGCTTGAAGGGCTTGCTGGTGGGTGGTGTCCGCGGCCCGTACGTCGCGTCTGGCGGCTGCGAGCTGGGCCCGTTTGAGGGCCTGGTCTCGAGGGACGGCGCCGAGAAAGTACGGAATGGTGTCCTTGAGGGTCTGAGCCATGAACTGCTCGCCCTGGCGGTGAAAGAGGAAGGCGGGGTCGGCGATCTCGCTCTGGCGTTGCAGGCAGAGCAGGGCTGCGTGGCCGATGTGGGCTTCCACGGCCTGCCGACTCGACCCGGCTGGTGGTTCGTGAAGGTTCTCCTCAATGCCGATACGTCGCCCGAGTTGCTCGCGGACGGCGTTGGTGTCGGCGTTCACCTCCAGCTCGCCGTATTCGAGCGGCTCGAGGTCCGCTCCGAAGACAATCATGGCCTGCTGGGTCGAGGCTTTGCCGGGCTTGGGGGCGGGACGGCCGACGAACACGCGGCCAGCCTCCAATTGGAAGATAGCTGCGTACCAGGAGACGGTGCTTGTGATGGGGCCGACTGGCATCTGCAGGGTGTCTCGGCCCAGGCAGGACTCGACGATCTCGAGCAGAGCGCTCTTGCCTGTCTTCGACTCGCCCGTCACGACGTTCAGGGCGCCTGGTGTGAAGTCCAGGACCTGACGATTGCCTGACTTGCTGTACAGAATGATCGCGAGCAGTTGCACGGGCTCAGGGTGCCACGCCCAGGACCGCAAAGACAGTTGCGGGGCTTTCCGCTTTGGCTAGCCAGCGGCCGGTCAGACTGGCTCTTCGCAGGATCTGGTCGAGTTCGGCGGGGGGCTTGAAGCCGCGTGGCCTGCGGAATGTGGATCTCACACGCCCTTGGGATTCGAGGGCGAGGGCGTCGTGAGCGAGGCCGAATCGCGTGCCTTCCTTGACGGCTCCCGCCAGGGCCTGGGCTCGGGCGGGAAAGCCGGCCCTGATGACCGGATGTTGGCCGGCCCAGGCCGCCAGGTGAGTTCGCGTCGAGGCCGGTAGTGCCTGTCGCGTGGGGCGGTGCAGCACCATGGGGGCCACGATGAATCCCAGGGCCCAGGGCATGCCCTGGTCGCTCTCCTTGTCGTAGCCCTGGGCGGCCGTGGCCAGGACCACCGAGATGAGGGCAGGGTTGAGCATCGCGGCGGAGATCGGGTGGCGGTCAGCCCAGACGGTCATGCGAGTCCTTGCTGGTGTACGGCCGGTCGGTTAAAGGCAGAGCGCCGTTATGCGTTCACCTTGAGGATTTCGGCGATACGCGTCTCGAAGTCGGGGTGCCAGCCGACTTTACCCAGCTCAGCAAGCATGTGCCGCTGTCCACGAGCGAAGAACGGGTCGTTGAAGCGTGAGCGCACGCACAGACCTGTCTGCCCAAGCAGCTGACGCAGCAGCGTCTTTCCTGCGGATTTCTTCTCGTCGTCCCCAGCGTCTTCGCCGAGGGAGTCGAGCATCCACTCGAACTCGCGGTCCCATTCGTCGACGAGTTCGTTCTCGAAGCGGGTCAGCTCGGCTGCCCCGATGAGGTCCTCTTCGAGCCAGCGCACCGAGTGGGTGTAGGCACGGTAGTAGTCGACGATGGCCTTTTGCAGGTTGCGGGGTGGGAAGGCGACCCAGTGCATCTGCTGCACGAACGGGTGCATGCGGTACTTCTGCTCCAGCTCGCCGGCGTTGACGTCCCCGAGTTCGAGGAGGGTGGGGAGGTTGTCGCGGGTGAACTGGTCTCTGATGTCGGCGATCGCAGCCTGAGCGTCACCGACGTCGACGCGGCGCTGGGCCCCCCGCAGCAGAGCGAGTGCTGTCTCGTCCCACCAGCGCCAGACCTTGGCCAGGAACAGGTCTTCGTGTCCGGGCGGCAGCGCCCAGTGCAGTTGTTGCTTGACCTGGGCTGCGATGTCCTGGATGTGAGGTGATTGGTCGATCACCCGGATCCTGGAGACAAACGTCAGGCGTTCCGAGCTGGCAAGGCCGAGGAACTGCTGCCGAGCAGTCTGCGTCAGCTGCGACTTCGAGGCGCGCGCGACCTGTTCGAGAAGCCTGAGCGCCACTTTCTCGTTGCGGGTGGAGGAGCGCAGCGCCGCGACGGCGGTGTCGTCAGCGGCGGTCTCGGTGGTGACGAGAGCGAGAGCGGGGCCGCCTGCGTCCGCCGGGGAGGCTTCGTCCATCCACACCTTCAGCGTCCGCCAGACGTCCGTGGCGGAGTCGGTCAGCGCCCTGTGTTCCCCCATGTGGTGCTTGACCTGGAGAAGTTCTGAGGGTGTCCCCTTCTCCTCCCACGCCACGTCGTCGTAGAGCTCCAGACTCAGTGCCGCGTCCGGTCTGCCGGCACCACTCTGCAGGAGTTCGACCAGCGCCCACCAGGTCTGATGCTGATAGCCAATGGCGTTCGGAGCAGCGCCGTGCGAACCCTTTCCCATGACGTGCAGTCTCCCCCTACCTGATCACGACGTCCAGACGCCACACCAACCCAAATATCGAACTCTAGTCTGATTCTGTCTTCGGTGCTTCCTGCACGTCAATCTCGCGGAAGGGCGCTGTCACGTTGTTGAGTATGTCGGTGCCTGACGGCGCGTTGGGGCATGGTGGGGCTTGCGGTCTGGTCCTGGGGTCAGGCCGTGGTGAGCCGGCCGGCAGCGCCGGTGATCTGGTCCCAGATCGCGAAGCGGACGGTCATCTCGGCCCGGTGGTCGGAGGCTGTCATCAGGTGGCGGTGAGGGCGGAAGTGGGGCGAGATGCCGCTGAACGCGGACAGGAACCGCTGGGCCCCGCCTACGGAACGGAATCCCTTCATCGCGCGTTCACGCTGCCGCGTGGGCTGATGACTGTTCTCCGCCCGGTTGTTCAGGCCCTTGTGGAAACGGTGTTCCACCGAGGGCATGACCTCGCGGTGCGCCGCGCCGTAGGAACGGAGCTTGTCGGTGACGACCCCCCACAGCACCGTACGGGTCTTCTTCATCAGGCGGCGGAAGAAGCGCCCTGCCGCGGCCTTGTCCCGGCGGCTCTGCAGGAGGATGCCGAGCACGTTGCCGTCGGCGTCGACGGCCCGCCACACATACTTCCGCTCTCCGTTGATCTTGATGAAGACCTCGTCCAGGTGCTTCCCAATGCTGATGTCAAGCCGCCGCTGTCACTGGGGGTGTGACCTGGTAGCACCGTCGGTCACGAATCAGGGCCCACAGGA
>NZ_JBSFFY010000067.1:0-31634 GCF_053596315.1 Streptomyces sp. NPDC001732 | reverse complement strand
AACCGCAGCAAAGCCGACCAGGACCCCGCCGAATGGCTCCCCCCGGCCCCCGGAGCACTGTGCCGCTACGCGGCGGAATGGACCGCGACCAAACTGCGCTGGGACCTGGCCGTGGACGAGCTCGAGAAGGACCGGCTCCTGGACATCGCGGCCAGCTGCGGCGGAACCCCCGTCACCTACACCCCCGCCCCCTGACCCGACACCCCACGAAACGGGTCCCGGCGTTCTGCCAGGGCCCGTTCCTACAACCAGCCGCTGACGCTACGCGGCGAAGCCGATGCTGGTGACGTGTACTCGTATCCTCGTGTGGCGGCGGCGCAGGGTCTCGCCGCCGTGTCCTACGGCGACTTCGCGAACTGCTTGCGCGGACTCGCGCCGTGTCAGTTGCTCAGTCTTAACGAGCGGATCTGAATCGTTGGAACGGGTACGAGGCGCTCTGGCCGCACATAGTTGACGGTCGGCAAGCGTTGTACGGGCGCTCGGGTGAGAGCTCAGCCCGCTCCCCGGCCGGCTGATTGAGCCTCTCATCCCGGCAGATCCTCGGACGTGGCTGACCGCCGGATGACTCGCAACTGGCCGAACCAGATCCGCCAGGCGTAGGTCAAGGCTGCAAGGCCGGAGGCGAGGAGAACCGGCCACACGAGCCAGGGCGGGGGCAAGTCCGGGGGCCAGTGCTGATCGAGCATGAGGCCAGACAGTGTCGTCATCCCGATCGTGAAAGGCGGAAGGATCCATGAGAGTGGAATGGTGCCGAGCTGGCGGCCTCCGAAAGCGCTCGCGACGGCCAGGTGCATGAACACGTTGATGGCGACGAAGGACCACAGAGCCCCATCGTCGTTCCCCGTGTTGGTGGTGAGAGCGACTCCGGAGGGTACGGCCGCGACCAGGACCAGGTGGCAGAGGGCCAGGAAGGTGATGGCGGTCCGGGTGAGCCAGCCCACCTGTGGTTTCACCAGGACAAAGGGAGAGTCGGCGGAGGAAGCATCTGTGCTTGTCCCCGTGTCCGGCTGTTCGGGGACGTCAGCCTCCTGGGTGAGGGGCGCGCCCAGATCGTCCCTGTCGGCGGCTGTTCGCTCCTGGGCTTCGCTGATGAGGCTGCTGGCCCACTCGTAGGTATCGGGGTCGGCGTCGGGGTGAGCGGCACGGTCGGCGACGGCGTGTTCGAGGCCGGTGAGCCACTGGCAGGCGTGGTCGGTGCCGAGCTCGGCGGTGACAGTCTGGGCCGCGAGCGGTAGCAGGCGTTGTGGGTCGGCGGCGACGGCCCGCTGGGCGCCGGCGGCGAGGCTGGGCTTGTCCTGGGCGGTGCGGGCGATGGTGCTGAGGGTCTGCCGGCATTGCTCGGTCTTGAGGGATTCGTGCTGGAGGAAAGTCTCGACGAACTCGTCGCCGCTTTCGGCCTCGACCTCGGTGAGCAACGCGGCGGCCAGTGGCGCACCGACGGCGCCCCAGTGGGCTCCGCCGGTGGCGGGGTAAGCAGCGGTCAGAATGTCGTCGAGTGCGGCCAGTTGGCGGGCGTCGGGAGGAGCGGTGACCCCGTAGCCGCGGTGATGGACGTCGAAGCACGCCCGGACGGCGGCCTGGCCGTCCCGCGCGGTACGCGCGCCGGCGAGGAACTGGGCGGCGACCAGAGTGCGAAGCAGCTTGTCGTCGATGGTGCCTTCGGGCAGGCGGGCTTCAGCGACGCGTCGTACGTACTCCACTTCGTTCGCGAGCAGGACCTCCATGGGGTGGTCCTTGAGGGCGAACTCAGGGTTGGCGTGGGCCAGAACATCGGCGAGCGCGGCGATGTGGTGGTAGATCACCGGCTGGCACGCGGCGTGCTCGATTCCGGCGCCGTAGAGGCGCGGTGCGTCGGCGACGACACGGTCCGGCCAGGTGTGGTCGCCGTGTCCGGCCTGCTGGAGCAGCCGGATGCGGCGGGCGAAGGCCGCCTTCGCCTCTACATAGATGTCCTCCGGGCTGTGACTGTCCAGCGCGTCGTCGGGCGTGAGGGTGAAGGCATGATCGACCGGGCCGACGTTCCGAGTGCGCAGGTGGCGACGCAGAGCTGGCCACCAGGTGTCATGGCCGCGGGCTAGGAGCAGGACCCGGACTGCGGCGCCGTCGTGGGAGCCGGCCAGGGCTGCCATGAGGTCGCGGATCTGGGGACGGCGGGTTTCTGCGAGGTCGACCGCCAGGAGCAGCGGGTAGCTGGCGGTGCCGAGGATCTCGTAGTCAGTGTGGGTGGGGTGTTCGGCGAGGAATCCCCCGCTCCACGGCCGCTGGTCGCCTGAGCCTGTGGTGAGCCGGTGCAGCACCTCGGTGAGGAGTCGGGATTTACCTGTGCCGCCCAGACCGGTCACGGCGGCGACGTCGATGCGATCGGCGCCATTGCACCACTGCTCGATTCGTTGAACGAGTTCGCTCACGCCCGTGAGGTCAGTGACCTGGGAGCGCGGATCGAGCAGGTAGGTGGAGGACAGTTTGGGGTCGGGTGCGTTGTCCATCAATGGCCGCAGGTCGGCGGGCTGGAGGCGCGGGGGCATGCCGCTGTGGGCTACGACCGCAGCGGTGAAGCCGTCGGCGGCCAGCAGATGTGAGAGCGGCAGCACCATGAGGATCCGGTCCCACTGGCGGTCGACCAGGCGGGCGAGACCGATCAATACGCCGTTGCAGAAGACCCCGGCCCCGGACAATCCCTGCCAGTTCTTCACCTCGGTCGGCACCGCGCCGTCTACTTCGAACCCGTACAGCTTCGAGCGAGATCCGGTGTGCGGGGCGATGGTCCCCTCCACCGTCTTCAGATCGTCGACGTACTGCTCGGGCCGGGCAGAAACCCTGCGGCGCATCGCCTTGGGAAACCCCGTCATCGAGCACACGGGGCGCCGCCCCGGATAGTCACAGACCAGCTCGCCCCAGCGCACGACGCCCACACCGGCTCCGACCAGAGTCCGGTCGGCCGTCAGCAGCACAGCGTCCAGCTCGGGGCTCTCCCACACCACCACCGCCTCGGTAAAGGAGGCGCTCGCCGTGTCCCGGACCGTGACGACACCGTCTGCGCTGGGCAGCGCCACGTGATGGGCTGTGAGCACCAGGCCGGGCGCGATCAGGCAGCCGGTCCCGTACGAGCCCTTGTTCTGGTTGCTGACTTCAACGGTCCGCAGAACCGCTCCCCCCGCCATCGCGCCGCCCCCTATTACCGCAAGCCGTCCACCGGCCCGCCGCGGCCTCCGCCTGAGTCACCGATCAGCAGATCACTGCCTTCGCCGTCCGGCGCTACCGCCAAGGTGACCGTCATGCGGTGCGTGGCCGTCTTCGCCCGCTCGCCCTTGGCATCCGCGGAGACCACGAACGCCTTGACCCCGCCACCGATTGACGCGGTATGCCGCAGCTCGATTCCCAGATCCAGCACGATCTCCTTGACCGTGAACCGAACCGGCGATCCGTCCCCGTCCTGCTGCGCGGCTGCCAGTCCCCCGCGCACCGCTTTGATCGCCTCGGACAGTTCGGTGGGCTCTAACTCCATGGTTTTCCCCTTGATCGTTTCTGTGGAGAGCCAGTCTGCCGGGCAGTACCCGACGGCGGAAGGACGCGGTCGGCGCATCATCAACTACTGAGTCCCAGTGAAGTTGTCAATCTCGTCCGGTGACGCGCGGTGGGGTTGATGGGGTTGCCCGAATTCGCTGTCGGTGTACCAGCCGATTCGGGGCTCCGGAGAGAACGGTTCTGTTCCCGTCCCCTCACATGTGGGGCCGCCATCGTTGCTGGGGGTGGTCCAGGTTCCGGGCCAGCGTGGGTGACGGGAGGTGATGGGCTTCTTGCACTTGGCGCACAGCACGGCCGGTACGCCGTCGTGCTGCTGCACTTCGTAAAGCGGGTATCGCCGAGATATGGGTCAAAGGGGCAATGAGCTGATCTCGACCCCATCGGTGCCTGTTCAGCTTCCCGGCTCATCCTCGGCGAGGATGCGGTAGACGGTGGCGACCGAGGGGTGCTGGTTCCTGTTCTTGCCCGAGGTGATGACCAGCTTCTGAGCGATCTGGGGTACGGGCACGCCGTGGGCCCCCAGGCTGCGGGCGTAGTCGGCCATGCCGTCGTCGACGACCTTGGGGCGCCCGCCGTGGCGGCCGCGCTCGCGAGCGGACGCTTGGCCTTCCAGAGACTTCTCCCGGATGTACTCGCGCTCGGACTCGGCCATGCCGGCGAAGAACGCGAAGAGGGCGGCACCGTGCCCGGAGGGGTCGTAGACACCCTGGAGGGGGCCGGTGAGGAGTTCGAGCTGGATGTCGTGGTGGCGCAGATTCTCGGCGATGGCCAGGAGCTCGGCGGCGCCGCGGCCCAGGCGCTTCATCTCGTGCCACGGTGAAGATCACCCGCTGGTGCGGGACGGCCTTCTTGATGGTGCGGGCGAAGTCCATCGCCTTGACGAACTCCGGCCGCACCTTGACCCGGGTGCTGATCTTCTCCGAGAAAACCGGGTCACAGCCTGCCTCTTTCAGGGCGTCGAGCTGGCTCTGGAGCTCTTGCTGGGCGGTACTGCAACGGGCGTATCCCACTCTCGTGGGCTTCGTCGTGGCCTCCGGCACCGCGGCGTCGATGGCCGGGCCCATCTCCCAGGCGCGGCCGGGGCCGCGGTCGGCGGGGGTCTTCACCTCCAGCTCGGCGCGGAGCTGGGGGACGAGCATGAAGCGCGGGGTGTGGTATTTCGGGGCGACCTTGCCGCCACGGGTGCGGCAGGTGCTTCCGGCGGGCGCTTCGCAGGTCGGACAGTCGAACTGTTCGACGGCGGCGGCCGGTTCGGCGGGCTGGGGCATGTCGCAGAACCTATCGCGAGGGCATTGTGTGAAATTTGTTTTGCGAGAATTTGTGAGAACGGAAATCAGGGGCAAACCGCACGCGGTCCGGTGAGGGGCTCCGGTCTCTCAGAACTACTCATTTCTGCGAGTGCGAAGCGTGACAGCCTTTCAACGGTGGTTGCGTGGCGACCTGGGCACTCTCGATCTGGAGTTCGTTCCGCTCCTGGGCCGCCGTGAGATGACCAGCGACGCCGACGGCCTGTCAGAGGTCGCTGCCCTTTCGAGCCTTCGACGAACAGACCGTCGTCGAAGGGTGGATATGTGAGGGGACCCGGCGGCGCGCCGCCTGGGCCCCTCGCTGTCAAGCCAGTCCCCACCGTGGTTGGGGCCGCCGATCCGCTGGCCCCATGGTCGACCATCCTGTCCGGGCTTCTACGGAGCACCGCACGCCAGCACCAACGCCCTGACCGCTCGGGAGGTCGGGGGCTGCTGATCAGCCTTGCTCGCAACGGTCGGGAGCGTGGTCCGCAGGCGACTCGATCTTGCGCAGCTGTGTGAATGGCACAGCGGAGGCGAGTGCGAGAGCGATCGCGCCCACGAGCAAGAGGGCGAGCCAGGCGCCGGACCTGTCGATGACGAGTCCTGCCGCGGCGGATGCCAGCGATGCGCCGAGGTTTACGGAGGTGTTGATCCATGTCGACGCTTCCGTCCGGCTGGTGTCCGGAACGATGGTGTCGGCGATGAGGTATCCGGTGATGAGGGACGGGGCGAGGAAGAGGCCGATGAGGGCGAGGCCTGCGGCGAAGAGACCGAGTGTGTCCAGCTGGGATACGAACACCGCGGCAAGCCCCATGCTGGCGCACAGGGCGAACAGCCTTTTGCCGATCCCCGACTTGAGGTTCAGTTGCCCATAGAGGAAACCTCCGAGCGCGCTTCCGCCGGCAAAGGCTGCCAGGAGCCAGCCCGAAGCTGCGACAGCATCACGTTGAGCAGCGGTGGCTGGCGCTGCGATCTCCGCGACGCCCAGTACACCACCGACGCCCAGCAGGACGACCAATACCCTTGCGAAACCTGGCTGTCGCAGTGGGCGGTCACCTTGCGCGCCGCTCCCTCCTGTCCCGCGCAGCGCCCCCGATGAGGCACTGGACGTCATCGCTGCAGTGCCGAGGGAAACCGCTGCCGCGGTCACCCAGAGTCCGATGCTGGGAGAAGTGGCCACGATGACTGCGGTGATGATGACAGGACCACCGACGAAGAGGAGCTCTTCGCAAACCGCGTCGATACTGAATGCCTTTGTTCGCTGGTCACCGGCTGTTGTGAGCGATGCCCAGACCATTCGCATCGCTGCCCCCAGGGGTGGCGCTGTCAGGCCGACCACCGCACTGAGAACGAGGAACCAGATATCCGCGACATTCTCGGCTTCCGTGATGAGCGCGAGAGCGATGAACCCGGAGGCCTGGCCCGAGGCCATCGTGGTGAGCGCGATCCGTTGACCGAATCGATCGACGGCCCGGGCACGCCAGGGGGCGGCGAGGACGTTGGCGATGCCGAACACCGCTGTTGCGAAACCGGCCTGCGTGTACGAACCCGTGCTGTCCTGGACGGCGAGGAGGAGGGCAAGACCGCCCATCGCGAGGGCGGACCGGCCGATCAGGGCGGGGAGGAAGGCGCGAAGAGCGCCAGGAAGGAGAAGTACTGCGAGCACGAAGAAGCTCCGATGATGTGCGACCGACGCTGAACGCGAGGCCGCCAAGAATCTGACGGCTATCGAGGTCCGGAGGGCAGGACAGAGCGCACCCTCAACGGATCAGAACCTGGACGGGAGAGACCCAGGACCGTCAGATGAACATCACGATGAACATCCGGGAAGGTTAACAGGACGCGGCCTCCATGCCGGCTTGGGTAATTCCGCGCTGGTGACCTCCCCTACTGCCGTAGGCCGCATCTGTTCCAGGCTGAGCTGCGCTCTCAGGGATTCAAGATCAACTCATTGCCCCTTTGACTCGTATCTCGGCGATACCCGTTGATCTGGCGCTCGCGGCCGTCGTCCGAGCTGCCCATGCAGGTGAATCCGAAGTACGCCGTCACCTCCACCATCATCCCCCGCGAGGTGGCCGCCGCTGCGCGTGCCTGTGCTCTGACCTGCGGTTGCCAGTCGGATTCGGTCTCCTCCACCAGGGCCGCCTGGAGGCGCTTCTGCGGGGTCGTCAGCTTCCCGGCCCGGTAGCGCTCCACCGTGCGGCGCGAGACGCCCAGGCGCTCCGCTACGGCCCTGGTCGACCCCTTCGCCCGCGTGAGAAGGAATTTCATCTGTGCCTTTGCGGATTTCGGTGCGGGCCGGGTGAAGACCTTCCGCTCCGCCCGCGCGAGGGCCTCCAGGACCTTGCTGCGGTCCGGGGCCGGCTGCTGCTCGTGATCGCTCATGCCTCCAGGGGCTCACGGATCGTCTGTGGACAGAGGCCGGTGTCCGCGCAGGCGGCGGGGTGCCGGCTACCCGATGTGACGTTGATTGGTAGTTGGCGGATTTGATCGGTAGTTGGCGAGCCGTGGTCTGGCGACTGTGAGTTGTGGTCGTGTACGGAGATACGTGGCGGCTCGGGCTTGCCCCGGTCCCGGTGCGAGCCATGCGTGGCCCGGGGCGAGCGGACAGCCGCCGCGGACCATGCATGCGACCCTGCCGGTCGCGCTGGCACGCCGTACGTCAGCGCCGTGCGTCCTCCGAGGCGTCCAGGAGTGGCAGGCCGGCCGCGTACCGGCGCAGGTATCCCGCGGTGGGAGTGTTCGCGCCGGCGACGGTGTCGGGGGCGCCCTGCGCGACCACTGCGCCTCCGTTGGGGCCGGCTCCCGGTCCGAGGTCGATCACCCAGTCCGCGGACGCGGCGACGGGGATGTCGTGTTCGGCCACGACGACGGTGTTGCCGGAGTCGAGCAGCATGTCGAGTGCGTCAACGACCCGCTGGATGTCGGACGGGTGCAGGCCCGAGACGGGTTCATCGAGGATGACGAGGCCGGCCTTGCGGCTCGCCGCGCCGCGCTGGATCGCGGACGCGAGTCTGAGGCGCTGGGCCTCGCCGCCGGACAGCTCGGTGGCGCTCTGGCCGAGTCGGAGGTAGCCGAGCCCGACCCGGTCGAGCGCAGTGAGGGTCTCCGCGAGCTGCCGGGGTTCGGTGAAGACCTCCCCGGCCTCGGCGACGGTCAGGTCCAGCACCTGGTCGACGGACAGCCCCCGGTAGGTGACCTCGAGGGCCTCGGGTCCGTAGCGTCGGCCGTCGCACGTGTCGCACACCACCCACATGTCGGGGAGGAAGTGCATGTCGACGAGCCTGCGGCCGTAGCCGGTGCAGGTCGCGCAGCGGCCGCCGGTGGTGTTGAAGCTGAACCAGGAGGCGTCGACGCCGCGCGCGCGTGCCGTGTCGGTGGCGGCGAACAGTTTGCGGACGATGTCGAACGCCTTGCTGTACGTGGCCGGGTTGGACCGCGGCGTGCGCCCGAGGGGTTCCTGGTCAACCACGGCGACCCAGCCGAATCCGTCGAGTCCGGTCACCGTGCGCACGGTGTCGGCGGCCGTGCCTTTGAGGGCGGCCGCCGCGCCAGCGGCGAGTGCGCCCAGGACGCTGCTCTTGCCGCTGCCGCTGACCCCGGTCAGGCACGTGAGCCGCCCGGCGGGGAGGCGTAGCAGCTCCGCGGCCGCGTTGTGGGCGCGTAGGCCGTGCAGTTCCACCCAGTCGGCGTCATCGCGGACCGGGCGGGGGGTACGGCGCAGCCGCGGCCCGTTGCCGGCCAGGTAGCGGCCAGTGGCCGAGGCGGGGTCGGCGGCGGCCAGGGCGGGTGAGCCGGAGACCAGGACCTCGCCGCCGAGGCGGCCCGCGCCGGGTCCCATATCAACGATCCAGTCGGCGCGGGCGATCAGTTCGGGGTCGTGTTCGACGAGGAGGACGGTGTTGCCGGCTTCGCGCAACTCCAGGGCGATGTCGAGAAGGTGCTTCTTGTCCGCCGGGTGCAGCCCGACGCCGGGTTCGTCCAGGACGAAAATGACGTCGCTCAGTTCGGTGCCGAGCTGAGCGACGAGCCGGGTGCGCTGCAACTCGCCGCCGGACAGTGTGGCGGCGCTGCGGGACAGCTGCAGGTGGGCCAGGCCGAGCCGGTCCAGGAGGCGGAGCCGGCGTCCGAGGTCCTGCAGCAGGGGCCCGCCGACGGTGCGTTGCCGGGTGTCGAGGGAGTCGGCGACGTGCCCGGCCCAGCGGCGGACCTCGCGTACATCCACGTCCAGCAGATCGGGGTAGGTCAGGCCGCCGAAACGTACGGACCGGGCGACCCGATCGAATCCGCTGCCGTGGCAGGTGCCGCAGGGCTGCTTGCGCATGTACGGCAGGTAGCGCTGCTTGGCGTCGGCCGTCCGGGCGTTGACGAACACCCGTTCCACCTCGGCAAGCGCGCCGCGCAGCGGTTGGCTGGAGGTGTAGGTCATACGAGCCGTCTCGTTCTTGTTCGGGATGTCGACGGTGGCCTCGACCGCCTCGTCGCCGGTGCCGTGCAGGACGTCGTGCCGGAACGCCGCGGGCAGCGACTGCCAGGGCCGGCCGAGGTCCACGCCGCGTCTGGCGGCGAGTGCGGGGACGAACACGTGCTCTCCGGACCGCCATTTGGCGTACCAGGGGGAGGCGCCTTCGAAGAGGGGGAGGTCCGGGCGGGTGATGACGAGGTCTTCCTGGGCCTGCCAGCGCCCACCGGCGCCGTGGCAGTCCGGGCAGCTGCCTTCGGGGGTGTGGCGGTCGAAGTGCGCGGTGGTCAGGAGATCGGCGCCGGTGTCCGCGGCCGGGTCCGTGTCCGGGCCGATCCGCGGGAGGCGCGAGTAGAGCAGGCCGAGGTGCCCGTCGATCCCTGTGATGGTGGCGACAGTGGAGCGGGGGTTGCGGTTCAGGCGGCGCTGGTCGACCGCGAGCGTGGCGCCGAGGCCGAGGATGCGGTCGACCTTGGGGCGGTTGCGCTGGGTGATGTACTGGCGTACGAACGGCGAAAGGCCCTCCAGGTACCGCAGTTGGGCCTCGCTGTGCAGGGTGTCGATGGCGAGCGAGGTTTTGCCGCTGCCGCTGACGCCGGTAAAGGCGACGAGCCGGCCTTTGGGGATGCTGACGGACACGTCGCGCAGGTTGTTGGTACGGGCGCCCACGACGTCGATGGTGTCGCGCGTCTTGCCGGCCCCGGCAGCGTGTGGGGTCGGCATGCGCGTGTCCGGTACGGGCGGGGTCACGCCTCGTCCGCCTTCCCGCCGAGCTTGGCGAGGTCGGGGGCGAACACGGCCATCCACTGCGGGTGCAGTCGGTAGAAGACCACGTCATTGTCCCAGTCGAAGGCGTCGTCGCCGTAGAAGTCCCGGAAGTACGCGAGCAGGTCCGGCCAGTCGGCGGCCGGCTCGCCGTCTCGGGGGTTGAGGACCTCCGCGGTGCCGTGTGTGAACACGCCCAGGTCCTCCCCGCGCATGTGCGCGGCGCTGACGGCGGGCCGGGCGGCGAGGTGCCGGGCCTTAGCGGCGCCGCGCGCGGTGCCGAAGTGCCATTTGCCGTGCAAGAAGTGCCCGTCCACGCCGCTGACCCGCGGCTCGCCCTTTGCCGTCACGGTGGACAGCGCAAGCGTGCACATGCCAGTGAGCACACCGGTGAGCTGCTCGGCGGTGAGCGTGCGCTCGCTGCTGATGATCGACCGCAGGTGCGCCGTGGAGCGGGCGAGCGAGGCGTCGAGGAGGGCTTGGAGCCGGTGGAGATCGTCGGGTGTCTCACGCATGAGGGTCCTTGTCTGTCCGTCGTCTCGGCCCGCGCCACCACGACACCGACCGGCACCCCCACTGTCTCCACAAAACTAGACACCTTCTGTCGTATTTCTTGCGGTGTCCTCTGCACCCTGCCATCGGGGTGTGGGCAGGCGTACGGCTGCGGACACCGCGACCCTGCGCCGCGCCCGCGGCTGGGCGGTGCTGGATTGTTCCGGACGGGTTGTGGGAGACCGCCAAGCTGTTGATCCCGCCGTCGAAGGTGCGGCCACAGGTCGGCGGGAGGCAGGACACGCCTGATGAGACGCTGTTCGCGGCGATCATCTATGTGCTGGTCAGTGGCTGTGCCTGGCGGGGACCGTCTCACGCCCGGACTCGCCAACTAACGTTCCATAGACCCGCCAACAAGGAATCAACGAAACGCTCCCACCTTGTGCTTCGGGAGCCCAGCCTCGCCATCTATCGATCCAAGTCACACAGGTGTTCAGGCGAGAGCCGGGCGGGGGAGGGTGTCGGTGACAAGGGGAGGAACGCCGTGGGGAAGAAAAAGAAGAACGGGGCGCGCAAGGGCGCCAGGCGGTCGGGGAATCCGGCGCGCCGCGAGGCGGAGCTGTACTCGGGGAACGTGCTGGGCGAGCGGATGTATGCCGCTTCGGCCCCCAGGGCCGCGGTGCAGCCGGGCGAGGTCATCCCCGTGAGCGTCCCGGAGCTGCCGGAAGGCATCGTGATCCGGGACGCGGCCCGCGCCGACACGGCCCCGCTGGGGCCGGTGATCCGGCTGGCCGACCCGGACAACCCCGACGGGTCATGGCGGGCGCTGCCCTCCGTGATCGGCCAGAGTCTCGATCCGGATAAGCCCACGTACGCGCGGGTGGTGGAGGAGACGTCGTCCGGCGCGCTGGTCGGCGGCGTGCTCACGCTGCCAGCGACGTGGGCCTTCACCCACCCCATGCTCATCGGATCGCCCAACGTGCACACCATCGCCGGTCTGGTCGCCTGCCTGGACTCCCTCGCGGTGGTCGAGCGGTGGCGCGGCCAGGGCGTCGCACGCGCCCTGGTGGCCGAAGCGGAGAAGGCGGCCGGCTCACATCAGGCCGGGAAGCTGGGTGCGGCCGTCCTGTATGCCACGCACGAGCCGGAGCTGGCGGACTTCTACGCCGGTCTCGGCTTCACCCTCTCCCCCGACGGCATCAGCATCCCCACCCCGGCCGGGTTGATCTGCCACGGCCCGACCAAGGGCTTCCGCTTCTCGGTGAAGCCGCTGCGCACCGGCATCCAGATGGAACCCATGGCCACCCCGTACGGACGGCAGCTGGGCGTCCGTGGTGTCCTGCCCGTCCCTGCGCGCTGACGTCAGCGGCGGGTGACGGTGTAGCCCGCGTCGTTGACGGCGCGGGTCCACACGTCGCGGTCGAACCACTTGGTGATGTTCGGCTGCATCTCGGTGATGGTGCGCATCCTCGCTTCCCAGTCGTGTCCGGCCGGGCCGCGGCTGCCGTCGCAGCCGGTGCAGCCGTCCTCGCCGTGGATGTGGCCAGCCATCCAGGCGTTGACGGCCACGTTGATGATGACCGCGTACAGGTCGCCGCCGGTCTGCGCCAGAGAGTCCGGCACCCCGGCGAGGACCAGGGCGAGCTCCGGGTTGTCGATCGGCGGCATCGGGGCCTGCCCGACATCCTTCTCGCTGCAGCTCTCCTCGTACGACGCCACACTCCGCGCGAGCCGGTCGGCCGTGATGGAGGCGTCGAAGTACCGCCAGGCGGAGCGCACCTGGATCCTGAGCCGCTCCGCCACGGTGGGGATCTGCTTCTCGATCGTGTCCTCCACGGTCGCCGGCGCAAGGGTCACCCCCCGGCGGGCCAGCTCCGCGAGCGTCTGGGCAACAGCTTCCTTGAACGCCTTCGTGTTCCGCACCACCGCATCGTAGGTGCGCCGACGTGGCCCCCGGACGGCTTCACCAGCATCGGCTGGGCAACGAGCGAGCTCCGGGCTGCAAGAGGTCGGTCAAGGACTCGCGGCCTGTTCGGGGCGGAGAAGCACGAACTCGATGTGCGCTCGCGTGGCCGACGCAGATCTTGCTGGGGGTCAGGTCAACTGGTGGAGCCGCTGCGCCGCCTCCGGGGGGAGAGCCGTGCCGCTGCTTCCTGCAGTGCGCGTAAGCGAGCGCCTTCCTCGATTGCTTGCTCGAACTTCGCTACCTGTGCGGGCAGCATTGAACGGATACCGTCGGTCCGTTCGGCCTCCCAACGGGCTTTGGCCTTACTACGAGGTTCGAAGAGGGATCGGAACTTGGCGACGTCGACACCTCGATGGAAGTCCTCGAGGATCTGGTCAAGAGCCTGCTTGTCGGAGAGCCCGGCCTCCGCCGTACGCTCCTCCATCAAACGCAGCAGCACGGCTCGCAAAGCGTTGTCCGTGTCGACGATGAAGTCGTGGTTCTTGAGGAGGTCGCCGTGTCGGGGACGCATGGCCTGTGGGTGGCGACTGAGCAGTCGGTGGATCGCTCGGTCCTCTGCTGAGGCGGAACCCTTGCCTTCGCCCAGTCTTGTCATCGCTTGCGTGACGGACGAACGTCGTCGTCGGCTGTCTAGGAATTCCCTGATGTTCAGGTCGAAGGACGTCACGAGGATGTCAGCGGTGGTGATGTAGGACGAGAACATGGTCGGGAGGTCCTCGTCCAGTTCGAGATCCTGCAGGACGCTGCTGGTGACTTCATCGAAGTCGCTGATGATCGAGGCCATCCGGTAGAAGCGGTAGCGGTCGAATGGCGCCGCGGCGTCTGCTGCGACGCTGCGCAGGAACGTCCGGATGTCGTCCGAGGCGTCCGCCCCCATGGCGATCATGAGCGCTGCGAAGTACTGCTCGATCTTGGAGTGGATGGCGAGAACGTGCGCGGCGGGCGATTTGGCGGGCGTGCCGTCGTCCAAGGGCGCGTTGAGCCCGGCGAACTCTGCCCGGATCTCGGGAGGTTTTGGCACACCGTCGGAGTCCTGAGGCCAGTTCAGAACCAGCGGGTGCTCGTGTGCCCAGCGCGTTCGCTGGTCCTGCCACGCGCGTGCGGCGTCGTACAGAACCTCGAACTCCGCGCGGGATCCCTCCAGGTACTCGACGACGGCCAGAGTCATCCCTCTGCCCTCCAGCCTGCTGGTGAAGAGCCCGCCGAGGCTCTGGTAACTCAGAGCACGCGCGATCGTCTGCATCGACGGATTCCCGGCCCGCTCGCGGAGGTCCCTCAGGGCCTTGATGAGGTCCCGAACAGGACCAGGTTCAGCGGTGATCGCAGAGCGTGAAGCCCTGCCGTTGCTCTTAGGCATGGTCCCCCTCCGGTACGGGTCGCCAGAGTGCCCGATCTGCGCCGCGGTGCGCCAATCCAAACTAACCCCAACCAAAAACGTGCAGCTCAGAGGCTCCAACCTCCCATACGAGGGTCAGGATCGAGGTGGCCGCACAACCTCGTACGGCCCTCCACCGAAGGCGGCCTTCCAGGGCTCGCCTCGACCTAAGGAAGATCATGCTCACGACATTGTTTCCCCTTTTGCTCAGCACGCCGATTGCCGACGGGCCGATCGGATACGCCGTCTTGGGACTTCTGGCGACGGTCGTCCTGGCCTTCCTCGTCCTGGGGCTGGTGGTCGTTCTCTCGAAGAACGAGCGACGCCGAACTCGCGCGCTCCAGCTCGTCCAAGCCCTGTCCGGCAGCGGGCAACGGCTTAAGCAGAACAGCAGCAACGCATCTGATGCCGACCTGGGTTCGCCGAATCCCGTGCCACAACAGCGACAGAAGCGCCGGCCGCGGCGACGTTCCGCGCGCCGGTAGGCAGCTCAAGGCGCAGCGGGCAGCAGCCGCAGGCGCGTTGTGAGGCACCCCGGATAGCGAGCGAGCCCCGGACCTGCATTGGTCCGGTGTGACTGAGTGTTTGAGTTGGCGGCTTGAGGCGTGCCCGGGAACGTCGGCTTCGAGAGCGGTCCTGGTGTCGGAAAGCGGGCCGGGCTAGCTTCCTGGGTATGACTGACCAGTTCGACGCCCAGCTCGACAAGGCCCTGGACAATGTGCGCGACATGCTGCCGGAGAGTGCCTTGCTCCGCCTGGAGGCAAAGCTCCGCCAGATCCACGCCGAACGGCCCGACTTGGAGGGGCGGGAGGTTGTGAACATGGCCTTCGACGTCCTCGAGGGAGAGAAGATCGACGCCCACCTTGCCATGGAGGAGGCACGTGCGCGGGTCGATGAAGCGGCTGCCGCCGAAGCTCGCCTCGCGTCCATGCAAAGGATCGCAGAACGCTCGGCCGAGCTGGACGCTGTCGAAGCCCGGTACCCCGGGAGGGCCACCATCGCTGAGGCGCTCGCCGACGCCGGGATCTCGTGGGCCTACCTCGGTCTGAGCGAAGAGGACGGCGCCCTCGCCGAGGAGATCCGCCGAGGGTTTGGAAAGTAGGAACCCTGTTCGACAACGGTGTGACTGAGTGCTTCGGCTCGCCAGGTGTCCCGACGCTCGGGCGCTCAGTCCGCCGACTCGCACGCTCATCCGCTACCTGAAGCGCTGAGTCAAGTGCGAGCGAGTCTGGGCCTTTACGGGCGGATGGGGTCTGCGGTCACAGCTTCCTTGACGTAGGAGGGCAGCACCTGGCTGGTGCGCAGGGCCTCCGCGACCACGGCGTGCAGGTCCTCGCCCTCGACGCCGGCCGGGGCGGCGTTGCGGATCCGGGTCCATGCCTGCGTCGCCCGTACGGCGAGCGCGAGGATCGTGTCCGGGGAGACAAGGTAGAGGTGGGCCTCCGCGGCGGGCACGGCCAGGTCGCTTACCATCCCGCGGGGGGAGACGACAAGGCTGATACTGTCGCGCGGCGGCTCGTCGACCTGCTCGTCGCTGGCGAGTTGTCGGAGCTGGCTGTTCGACTGCCTGATGTACTTGAGGCTGACGCCTCCTTCGGACTTCTGCTCGCTCTTGGCCTCGACCGTGAGCCACCAGGATGGCCACAGCCACGCCGCGTCCGTGCGTCCCTGACCTGTCGGCTTGAACGAGCGGGCCCCTAGCAGTTCCCCGAGGGAGACCAGCCCCGCCTCGTACTTTACGGAGTACTGCTCGCGTAGGTTAGCCAGCATCTCGTTGGCGAACATGTCGAACTTGGCGGCCGTCTTTAGCTTCGGGGACGACCGGTAGGCCTCGGCTACGGCTGCTACGGCTTCGGTGTCCAGGACGCCGAGTTCTGGCGCAGCCACCGTGTGCCCTTCGATCTCCCGCAGCCACGTGGTGCCGAAGGCGGCCTTGCGGGCCCGCTCCAGGAGTTGCTCGGCCCGCGCTGTCGCGCCCGGGGCGTCGGCTGCCAACCGGGCCCAGACTGATCCGAGGTAGGCCCACATCGCCTGGTAGGGGCGCAGCTCTTCGCCAGTCAGGAGGTCGAGGACTTGCACCGCGCTGCGGGAGGCGGTGTCCCAGTCCTCTTGCCAGGCGGCCTGCCAGGCGTTGACCTCGTGTTCGGCGCTTGCGGCCAGCTTGCCCACGTAGTTGGGGGCTTGTTTGGCGCACTCGGAGCGACGCTCGACGATGTCCGGCTCGGCGTCGTGCTGCCACATCTGGTCGCGGTCGAGGGCGCTGCGTGCCAGGGCGACGAGATCAGACGGGGGTACTTCGCTGTTGTCGCGGCCAAAGGCGATCTCGGCCTGGAGCTCGGGTGGAAGTCCTTCGCGGACGTCGAGGCGGGAGAGGAAGCGCTGGAGTTCGCGTCCGGTGACGATGACGAGTGCGAAGTCGCGGGGTCCGCGGGTGCAGCGGCCCGCGCCCTGGATGACGCGGGTGCGGACCCGTTCCAGGGCCACGCGGCCGGCGCGCAGTCGGGACTGGAGGAACTGATCCTGGAGGTGGAGGGCGTCGGGGAGGTCGTGCATCAGGATGATGTTGCACGACTCGTCGGGGAGGTCCATGCCGTCGAACCGGCTCGGGGCGAGCAGCATGCCCCGGTCGGCGGTCTTGAACGGTTGGAGGCCGTCCAGGGTGTCGCCGGGTCGGAATCGTTCGGTCTGTGGCACCCCTAGGGTGTCGGCGATCATCGTGGCCGACTTCCCGTCGGGTGTCAGCACCACGCATTTACCGCGCAGGCCGATCAACCGGCCGACCAGGCCGCCCTTGTCCGCTGGATTGGCCGACGCCTCGGCAGGACCGATTTGCGCGGCTGGCTGGTTGGTGTCGGCCAAGCGCAGACCGCCGGGGCCGAAGGGGTCGTTGGTCGACTCCGCCAGATCGGGGAAGACGAAGAAGCGTCGGCCGCTGCCGATGTTCTCCCACTCCGGGGGCGCCGCGATCCGGGTGATCTTCGGGCGGCCGAAGGCTCGCTCCAGCTCGCCGCCTTCACCGAGGGTCGCCGAGAGGTAGATCCGCTGCTGCGGGCCCATGAACGGGGTGTGGGCGAAGGTCGGCGGGATCATCGGCCGGATGTACCAGCCTTGCGGGCTGACGTAGAACAGACAGGCACGCAGCTGCGAGCGGATCATCTTGAACCGGTACGAGGCGTTGCCGGCCAGGGTCGACAGGACACGGTCCAGCTCGACGGCGTGCTTGGCGACGGTCGGCACCGGCACAAGTCGTACGTCCGTGCCGCCGTACGGGTCAGTCAGCCGGGTCACCAGGTGGGGATCGAGGTCGTCGCCGAGCACGTCCAAAAGCGAGGTGAACTGGCTGGCGGTGGTCGGGATGTCCACTGCCCAGGCCTCGGCAACGAAGCTTTCGGCGGCGTGCGCGTCGTCGAACAGCAGGCTCTGCGCGTTCGGAAAGGCCGGGTTGGTGTTGAACACGTGGCTGTAGACGGTCACGGCCACAACCTCGGCGCCCTCGTAGCGGGCCAGGTCCCGGTCGTCGAAGTCGGAGCGCGAGCCGGTGAACAGGGCGGCGGGGACGCCCTGGGCCCGGGCGGCCGCCCAGACCTGGTGGGCGAGCTGCTTGGTCGGGCAGGCGTAGACCGAGCGGTGCTTGTAGTAGCGCCGCCTCCAGTCGGCGATCAGCAGGCCGACCAAGGTCTTCCCGGAGCCGGTCGGGAGCTCCAGGGCGACGTCCGACTTGTTCAGGTGTGCGGGTGAGGCGTAGGCGCGCAGTATGTCGGCCTGGTGCGACCACAGAGCGCCGTGGCTGGTGGCCGTTCGTGGGAGTACTCCGAACAGCGCCTCCGGCGTTGGCGGCGCCGTAACCTGCTTCGCCCGCTGTCGGAACCGGACCGGCTGCTTGTTGTCGTCCACGCTGACCCCCTCAACGCCGGATGGCCGACGCGCACGTACTGCTCGACACAGTGATCGTAGTCCCGCTTTGCTCGGCCGCTGGCAAAACATAGGGACCAGGGAGGTCAGTCGACGGGCGGACCGAGGCTGGGCGCCCATGTCCTTCTTCAGCACAGCAGCTACGACGGCGCTCGTCTGCGGCAGCGGGCGCGCGAGGGCTGGGAACAAAGCCGACTGCTCAACCGGCCAACCCAACAGCTCACTGGCCAACTGAAGCGCTCAGTCACATCCGGTGTGACTGAGTGCTTCACTTGGCGAGTTGAGCGTTGGCCGGGCAGGGTATCGGCGGAACGGTATATACGGTGATGGCGCCGGTAGAGGAACGAAGGGACTGGCCCTACCTGCTCGTGAGCTTCACTTGCGCGGCGCACGGTGGGCCTGCGGGGAGGCGGGTCGCGTTGCCAGAGTTCGATGATCGATCCGCGGCGCATCAGCGCGAAGTGGCGGCCGCTGCGGTCGAACTGGATCGCGAGGACGTCCTCGGTGGTCCCGATGCTCTACGTGATCTTGCCGGTGGTGATGTCGACGATGCGTACGACGGGGTTGCCCAGGACGATGACGGCTACCTCGTTCGGCGCCGGACCGGGGGCGATCATGACGTCCGGCTTGCCGTCGGGCAGCAGGGGCCCAACGTTGAACTTCGCGAGTTCCTGGCCGGTGCGCGGCTCCCAGCGCTGCACCACCCTTCCCGAGACGGTGAGGATCTTTCCTTCGGTGTCGAAGAAGTGGGCGAAGCCCCATTTCCAGGCATCCCCTGCAGGCAGGGCCGGTCCCAGAATGGACGGTTCGGGCACGAGCAGGGACGGGGGCTCGGCTGCCCTGATCGAGGTGACCTCCCTCAGGGTGGCGACGTCGCGGACGGAGACCACGTTCTTCGCCTCCCGGTCGGCGAGCAGGGTGCCGTCCCGGCTGAACTTCACGGGGCCGTCGAATCCGGGCTTCCAGTAGGGCCGGGGCAGCACCAGCTCACCGGCTCAGGATGCCGCGCGTACGTCCCACCCCCCTTGAACGTGGTCGGATACAAGATCATCCCATCCTGTCCGTCATCCGGGGACGTACTCACCACGTGTGTAACTCCACTCCTCCGTCACACGACCGTGCGGCCGCGCGAGGGTACGTGCGAATCAGCGTCCAAACGTCGCGTCCCGGGGGCGGTTGTCCCACCCCCGGGACGGATCGTCAGTGGCGACGCCAGCGGCGATTGACGAGGGAAACGCCGAGGCGAGCGGCCACCGTACGTTCCAACTCACCAACCACGACAGCCGGGGTATCGGCGCGGAGCGGCAGCACCCAGTAGGCCGACCACTCCTCCCGCTTGGACCTGGACTCCGCCATGTGCTGACGGATACGAACCGAAGCGGCGCCCCCGCAGAGCGCCCGCTCGGGTCGGGTCCGTCCGCAGTAGCAGGCCACGCCCTCTCCGTTCACCGGGATGTAGATGGCACGACGCTCGTTCCCGCTGTCCTCCCCGATCCAGATCGGAGAGTCCCGGTACTCCTCCAGCCAGGGGCCTACCAGGCTGGCCAGCACGGGGTAGCGCTCGGGCGTCATCGTGGCGACGCCCTGCCACACCAGGGCGCTCACCAGCTGTCCGACAGGGGCTCCGACTCGGCGATCTTGCCGAGGCGAGCGGTGATGCCCGCGAGGATCCCGAACGTCGACTCCACCTCGAGCCAGGCGATCTTGTCGTCAGTGCCGTTCTCGTCGCGCATCTCGATGAGGTCCATCAGCCGGTCCTTCGCGGTGAACACCGCCTCCTGGAACCGGGTGAGGCTCGCGGCCTCCTTGGCGGCGGGGTTGTTGCGCTCCGCCTCGGAGGTGAAGCCGTGCCGGACCGCCTGGCGCAGGTAGGCGTTGAAGGTGGAGGTCGCCCAGTCCGACGGCTGCTCGACCAGGGACTTGGACTCGCTGTCCCACCAGCGCAGCGGCCGGCGGGCCCGAGACCGCTTCACGGCGTCGGCCAAGAGCTCGCGGCCCGGCCCGGTCTCCAGGAGGCCCTTGATGATCTGCCCGACGCTGGTACGGGCGATGGTGGTGCCGACCGTCTCCTCGGCCGAGCCAGCGGCGGCCCGCAGGTGACCGGTGACCACCAAGGCGACCATGCCGAGCACGCCGAGCACGAGGGCGGCCTGGGTGTCGTTGGCGTGGGCGCGGTCCCGGAGGCCGTCGATGGCGTGGTCCGTGGCGGCGTTCTCCACCGTCCACTCGGTGTCGACCAGGTCCTGCCACAGGCAGCCGGTGTCCAGCGCCTTGCGGATCGAGTCCAGGTGCTTCGGCGTCTCGACGCTCGCCGAGTACGAACGCAGTCCCAGTTCCACCACCGGCCCGTTGCGGTGGCTGAGGTAGAGACCAGTCTTACCGAGCTGGGAGCGCACGAGGCGGTTGAAGGCGTGCCCCTTGCGGGTGAGCTCCTGGACGATCTGGGCGAAGCGAAGGTCGGGCAGGTCGTCCAGGCCAAGCAGGCGCATCCCCTCGGGCACCTGCTCGCGGCCGATCAGAACGTCCCGGCGCGCCGTCGCCAGGTCCTTGTCGGGCTGCCCGCCATCCAGCAGGCCCTCGTCGTAGAGGGCCGTCGCCATCTCCTCGGCGACGACGGCGTGCTGGGAGCCGGCGGAGAACTTCTTGGCGGACACGTTCATGCGCACCAGCACGCTGCGGACAGCGGCGGGGAAGCGCTCCATCCCGCGCTGCGGGTCGTCGTCCTCGTAGCCGACGATCACCTGGACCGGCACGGTGAGCGCGTTGAGCGCGATCGCCGCTTCGTTCCGCTCCCGCTGGTCCGCCTCGGTACCCTTCGGCGGCTGCGCCAGTCGCTTGTGGGCCACCTTGGCGATCTTGCGGACGAGCTCACGGCGGGCAACGAGCGGCAGTCGCATGAGGTACGAGGGCAGCAGCCGGATCCGGGTGTGGTCGCGGGCGTCGCCGGTCAGCCATCCGCGCTCGACCGGCAGGAGCACCAGGCAGGAGATCAGCCGACAGTTGCCGTCCACGGCCGTGTAGTCCTCGCCGACCGAGTCGGGGGAGCCGGTGAAGGTCGCCGGCACCAGCGTCAGCGAGCGCTCAACGATGCGCTCCCCTACGTCCTGCGGGTTGTCCTTCTGCACGGCGATCGCGGCCCGGTCCACGGCCTCCATCACGGCCTCGAACGCGTCGCCGTGGACCAGCGTCGCGTACCGGTCGTGCGGGGCCGGCATCGACAGTGCGAGTCGGCCGCGGGGCGCCTTGGGGTCGGCGGCGTAGCTCGCGTCCGCGAGCAACCGGTCGTTCTCCACCGCAGGGGAGATCATCGGCGCGTACGCGCGGAAGTTCAGCGTCGTCAACCAGCCGAACGGCGTCCGGTGCCGCTCAGCCCGGCTGAGCTCGAGCTCCTGGGGGTCGGTGGCCAGGTGGGCGAGACGCTCGATGTGGCTGGGGCTAAGGAGAACTCCGCCGAGCTTGCCGAGCTGGGTCTGGGCCTTGGTCGTCTGGCTGACCGGCGGGACACGGTGCTCGAACTCACCGTGGTCGTTTCGGAATCCGCTGACCGGGATGACCTGGATCTCACGGGTCTCGCCACGGTCCGGCTTGGAACTGCTGCTCATGGGGCGCCTTCTTGGATGGCCGGCGTGTAGTACGCCGGCGTTGGCCGCGCGTCACGCGGCGCCATCCGGGCTGCCACGCACCCACTCCGCCTCTGAAGAACCTCAGTCCGTTCAGGGTTTCGTAGCGTTGTCACGTCGGTCAGCGGCAGTTCGAGTGCTCTACGTGTGTGGCGGCGAGGCCGTCGCAGGCGGAGAGGAGCCCAAGTCGTGCGGTTGCAGACCTCGGTCCGCGCGCGCAGGCGTTTGCCCGCCGCAATCAACGGCGTCGGCCGCACCCTACCGGTTCGCTGACCATCGCTCAAAGTGGTTTTACTGGACTCCTTCTGACGCACCGGCAGATGCCGTGCGACTCCAGGCTCACTAGCTGCGCAAACTCGAGAGACCGGCCCGGCTCCCACGTCCGGAGCGCCCAGGCTGCCTTCCTCGAACCCGCGAGCTGTCCCCGGCCACCCGGTCCCGAGTCGGGGCGAACGGGGCCTGAGTGGCAGGATCAGGGCAGGGGGCTCCGCCCGCACACCATTGCCTGCGGGCGCGATACCCAAGGCCGCACTCCGAGGAGTGCAGCTCTCTAGCATCACGACCCTCTGACCAGGGGAAATGGCGGCGCTCAACTGGCTAGATCGAACGCTCACTGGCCAACTGAAGCGCTCAGTCACATCCGGGGCTCGCGGGCTGTTCGGGGCGCGGCTGCTAGAGGTCGAACTCAAGGTGCTCGATGTCCGTGAACCGGACCTCCTCCAGGCTGCCGGCGCGGCGGCCGCCGTCCTGGAAGTACACCTCCTTGAGTGCTTCGGCCGCGATCTCCTGGAGGCGGGCGTCGGTGGCGCCCTGCTCCTGGGCGTCGAAGAGGCGGGCGGCGTGGACGGGCGGGAGGGCGACGGTCAGGTGCCGGATGCGGTCCTGGTCCGTCGACCCGATCGGTGCGGTGTAGCCCATGCGGGCGCGGGCCTCGATGACGATGCCGCCCGTGCTTGCCGCCTTGGCCCTGGCCTTGGCCCTGATCTGGGGCTGCCAGCGCTTCTTCACCTCGCGCTCCAGGCGCGCGGCGAGGTCGTGGCGGGGCTTTTTGATCTGGTTCTTCACGTACCGCTCGACGGTGCGCTGGGAGACCCGCAGCATCTGGGCGACCTGCTTGGTGCCGCCCATCTGCTTGACCAGGTACCGCATCTGCGGGCCCGCGTGCTTGGGCGCCGGGCGCGTGAACGCCTTCTGCACCGCCTTGTCGAGGCCGTCCCCGAACAAGCTCATCGCCCTCTCCTACTCTCCGTTGTCGGCGCCGGTGACGGTGCCGTCCTTGATGTACCGGGCGAGGTTGAGCTCCGGCGCGTCGAACCGCTCGCGGACCTCCTCACCCCACAGCACGGACTGCGTGCCCTCGTGCTTGACCAGGCCCGGGTTGATGCCGAGCTTGAAGCCGCCGGGCAGCGGCTTGCCCTCCTGGTAGGGCAGGAAGTCCAGCGGCGAGGGCCCGTTGGCGGCGTAGACGACGCAGTCCGACAGGATCGCGACCGGGTACTGCCCGGTGAAGGCGGCGTGGCGCACGATCTTGCGGTGCAGGTTGATCCGGGTGCGGGAGATGACCGCCGCGCGGATGTCCGGCCGCCACGTCGGACGGGACAGCGCGCGCCACGGCTCGCCCGGCCGCCACCCTTCGCCGCGGGGCCGCTCGCGCAGCTTGCCGATGCCGCCCTTGACCGTCGCCTTGATCGCCGTGGTGACGATCGTCAGCTCCGGGTCGCGGTCCTTGTAGCCGTCCATCGCCGTCAGGAAGTCCTCGGGTGACAGGTCGGCGTCGACGCCGAGGTCGGCCATCGTGGCGAGGTAGGCGTCGCGCAGCCGCTGGTACCAGCCGTCCAGGTAGCGGCCGTTGTCGTACCGGACCCACGCCTCGGTCGGGCGCACCTCGTAGCCCAGCTCCACCGCGTACGCCACCGTCGGGGTCGCGTACCAGGCCGGGCCCTCGGGGGTCTCGCCCTTCGGCGTGAACGGGCTCGGCAGCAGCGACCCGTCGAGCTCCACCCACTCCTTGCCGACCTTCACCCGGGACAGGTCGACGTGGCTGAGGTCGACCAGCCAGGAACCGGGCAGCTTCGGGTCGAACACCGGGTTCGTGACGTGCGTCGCCTCCCCGAGGCCGACGTTCAACCCGTTGGCACCGGCCCCGAAGGCCATGTTGACGTCGATACCGACCAAATAACGCAGGGTGCACTCCGCGTCGGTCATCGGCCGCGCCCAGTCGTACGCCTCCTCGAACAGCTTCTCGCCAGGGCCGCGGACGTGGAACCGGGGCAGGTCCTTGATGTCCCTCCCCTCGTAGCGTGGAGTCCGTGATTGCAGGGGAGGTTGGGGTTGTCAATCCCCTCGGGTTGTGGAGAACTTTCAAGCGGCCAGCTCCACGGTGGGGTCGGCCTGGTGGTCTCGTTCGTAGTCGATCGGGCTGTGGTACCCGCACACGCTGTGTAGTCGTCGGGTGTTGTAGAAGCCGGTGATCCAGGTTGCGATCCGCAGCCGGGCCTCGGTGCGGGTGGTGAACGTGTGCCGGTGGACGTACTCGACCTTGAGCACGCTGTTGAACGCCTCGCTGACGGCGTTGTCGAAACACGACCCGACGCGGCCCATGGACTGGGTCACGCCCAGGCGGCGACAGGCCCGGCGAAAGCGCCGGGAGACGTATTCGCTGCCGCGGTCGCTGTGAAAGATCACGCCCCTGACGTCCCCGCCGCGGGTGGCCGTGGCCATGTTCAGGGAGGCGACGACGAGCTCGGCGTCGTGACGGGCGCCCCTCGCATAGCCGAGCAGCCGGCGCGAGAACAGGTCGATGACGGTGGCCAGGTAGAGCTTGCCCTCACCAGTGGTGATCTCGGTCATGTCACCGCACCACACCTGGTCCGGAGCTGCCGCGGTGAAGTCACGACGCACGAAGTCCGGCGCCGCCGGCCGTTTGCCGGGCCGGGTCAGCCCGCGCCGGTGGCGGACCTTCCGTCCGGCCAGGCCGAGTTCGGCCATGAGGCGGGCCACGGTGTTCACCGAGACCCGCCAGCCCGCGCGGACCAGAAGGAGCCAGACCTTCGGGGAACCGTAGGTGCCGCCGGAGCCCTCGAAGATCCCCGTGATCGCGTCGGCCAGCTGTCCCCGCCGGACTTCACGCGCGGTGGCGGGCCTGTCGCGCCACTTGTAGAACCAGGACTCCGACACTTCCAGGACCTGGCAGGCCAGACGGTGCGGGACGCGGTGCTCGGTCCTCTGGTTACCGATGAACACGGCCAGGGCGGCCGGGTCCGTCCCGGTCACTTCACCCAGAGGACCATGCATCGCTTGAGGACATCACGCTCCATCTCCAGCTCGCGTATCCGCTTGTTCTTCTCCGACATCTCCCGCCGTAGCCGCTCCAGCTCGGCGCGCTCGGCCTCGCGCATCCGGCCGCCCGGCGCGGGCTCGTCCGGCCGGCCGGACGACGCCGACCCGTTGCGCCGCCACCGCGACACCCAGCTGTGCAGCGTGCCGGAGTGGACGCCGAGCTCCTCGGCCACCTCAGGGATCGGCCTGCCCGTCTCGATCACTATGCGCACAGCACCCTCACGAAACTCAGGCGTGTACGTCCGTTGCTTGGACCCCATGAACCCCAACCTCCCCTGCAATCACGGACTCCACGCTACGAGGGGAGGGACAATGTGGCTGTCCTCAATGTCGAAGGCATCCAACCCGGTCTCTATCACTACTCTCCGGCTGACCATTCTTTGGTCGCTTTGCGCGAGGAGGTCACTCGTGAGACTGTCCAGCGGCTTGCCTTCGGACAGCACATGGTCGGTGCTGCAGGATTCGTATGCTTTCTGACCGCGAAGATCGAACGCGCGGCGTACAAGTATCGCCAGGGACGTATCCTTCGGGCTTTGTTCCTCAACGCGGGACACCTTGGGCAGACCTTCCTGCTGACCGCGACGGCAGCCGGACTCGGCCCCTTCCAGACCGACGCCTTCCGGGACAGCGAGATCGAGGAGTTCCTGGGTATCGACGGGATCTCCGAGACCGTGCTCTACATACTGGGAGCAGGGATTCCAGCGGGCCGAACTGACGGCCTTCCACCACAAATCCCGATCGCATCGGCACCTACGCCCGGCTGGGAGTAAAAGAATGGCTAAGAGTGACGTCCTCTCCTCCTGTTTCGTGTTGCCCCACCAGGAGTTTTTTGCGCGGATTTTCGGCACAGCACCGTTGCACACAACGGCCAATGCGCTGGGGCAGCATGCTGAGGTACCGATGACCGCGCGCGAAGTGGAGGAAGTACTGACTTCCTCGGGCCTACGGACCCGCTCGCTGCGAGTCGTCCGGAACGACGACTACTTGCCCGAGGAAAACTACGGCCGTCCGGCGCCCGGCGATGCGCCGGGCTCACCCCCCTACGTCGACCCTGACAAGGTCCGGCAGGCCATCCTTGGAGGGTATTCACTCATTTTGCGCTCGGTGCACCGCTACTCGCCCCGGGCGGGTTCTTTCGCGCGGCGGCTTGCAGGGCAGCTCGGCCATCCTGTGACCATGAACGTGTTTGTCACGCCCCCAGGCAGTCACGCGGTGAGCACTCACTTCGACTACGATGACGTGTTCGTTTTTCAGTTGTCAGGGGAAAAGAACTGGAAGATCTGGGATCCGCCGATTCTCAGTCCGCTACCAAGTCAGGCGTGGACCAAGTTTCACGACCAGCAGCGCACGGAAATCCTTGCTTCTCTGGGGAAGCCGCAGGAGTTGACCCTCCGCACAGGGGACGTACTGTACCTCCCAAGAGGGTTCCTGCACGGGGCTGAGTCCGTCGATCACGCCTCTGTTCACCTGACTGCGGCCATGGCTCCGATTACCAGAGTCGATGTGCTTCATCAGTTAGTCGAAGCCCTGGCCGCCGAGGACGAATGGCTTCGGGAAGCTGCGCATGTCGCCGAGTTCAATGGAAGCGACGCTCGTGAAATATTCACGAATTTGGCCCAGCTTACGCCGTTTGACGACATAGCAGCAAAGGCCAGATGGAAGCTGCGGCAGCTCGCGTGGGCAGATCTGCCACCGCAGCCACTGACCGTTCTGCCGCAGGCCAAGCAGGTCCCAGAGTTCCAGCACGAGCCGGACAGGTACCAGCTGCGCGAGGGTCTAATATTTGACCTCGTGACCAAGGAAAACGACGTCTGCTTTCGCACGCCTGAAACAGAGATCAGCATCCCCGGCAGGTTTGCCCCAATGCTGGACCGAGTGCTGAACGGTGAAGGATTCAGCACTGCGGACCTCACGATGATCGAATCCGACGCAGAATCTGAGGACGCAGCGGCCCTTGTGCAGGCCCTGACGGAATGCGGCGTGCTGGTTGTGGCGCAGTGACAGGGGCAAAAGGTCGGCTTGCCATCCTTATGCCGCCCGCCGGCCAAGCGCGCACCTTCTCCTACGCAGTACTCGTCGACAGTCTCGGCACTGGCCTGTATGTCGTGTTGGCCCCGCTCTTTCTCACGACTCAAGTCGGCCTTTCCGCAGGGAATGTGGGCATTGGACTTGGGACCGCTGGTCTCGTCGGCTTGCTGGCCGCAGTTCCCGTCGGAAAAATGGCAGACCGCCGGGGTGCACGCAAGACTCTTTTGATCATGTACGGAGCGCAGGCTGTCAGTGCTGGGGCCATCCCGTTCGTGGCAAGCCTTCCGACCTTCACCGTCGTCGCCTGCATCGGCGCACTGTCCGCCCAAGGAGCCCGCTCGGCACAGGGAGTATTGATTGCCGAAATTGGAGGTCAGCAACGTGTCCGGTACCGGTCACAGCTGACAGCGTTGTCAAACGTAGCGGTCGCCATCGGCTCAGCATTCGCAGGTCTGGTGATCAATGCGGACAGTCGATCTGTGTTCGTTGCGGCCCTCCTGTTGAACGCCCTGAGCTTCGCCGCCGCGGCAGGCATCCAATTACTCACGGTCTCCGGCACCGCCGATCCGGTCGGCAGGCGAGGACTAGAAAATACTGCTCGTTCGGTCCTTCGGGACTTCCCGTACGTCATGCTCACCGCGGTTCACGGCGTACTGTCCATCAGCCTCCAGGTGATCTCCCTTGGCCTTCCCTTGTGGATCTACCGGACCGGCGCTGGCCCTGCCTGGCTGGCTTCCGTAGTTCTCACGCTGAACACCGTGGTGATTGTTCTGTTCCAAGTCCGTGTGTCGCAAAGCGCCTCCTCCCTCCCCGCAGCAGGTCGCCTGCTGCGGAATGCCGGACTGCTGTTCCTGCTCGGATGTTCTCTGCCAGCCCTTACCTCTCACGGACGGTTCGATGCACTTCTGCTGCTTGGTGCAGCCCTCGTGATCACCGTAGGAGAAATGCTGGCGACAGCCGGGGGGTTCGAGGTGTCCATGACTCTCGCTCCAGAAGGACACCGGGGCCAGTACCAAGGCTTCTTCAACCTGGGGTTTGGTGCCTCCAAGGCTGTCGGACCCATTCTCGTGACGTTCCTTTGCATCGACCACGGACCGGCCGGGTGGGTACTACTCGGCGTCATACTCTGCTTTCCGGCGCTTGCAGTGCCAGCAGTCGTACGCTTGGCGGAACGAGTGGAAGCACGGTCTACTCCCGCGAACCCTGCCGTGTAGATCCGTCAACCAAAGCTGGCAGCATGCCTGGGATTTCGCTCGTTCTTACTGTGTCGTGAACGTGGTGCACCGGTTGGGTGGCGACGCCGCCTCCCACCTGCCGTGCCGAAGAGCGCCCAAAGGCCCTGCGACGTCGACCCAGCCGTCCCCCACACGGGTACTGCCACAGAGATCCACGACCCGACGCAATCCCTTGATACGCCGCCTGAAGTGTCAACTTCGTAGCGCCGACCCCAAGTTGACCAGCAATCACACCGTACTCATCTGATTACACTGCGCAGCCACCCAGTTGACTGTGATGGGGAATCCGTATGAGTTTTACAGACCAGGACGTGTACGAAGGACGTCGGCTGATGGACGACGGCCGGGAGAACCGGCTGGTGATCGGCGACAAGCTACTGTCTGTCACGGCCGTGGGCCAGGATGGCGCGGGGTCAAGGCCCGTGGCCGCTCATCCATTGGGCTGCCACCGTCCCCGCATCCCCGACCGGGTCGTGTTCGACAAGCTCCTGGCCCGCCTCGTGCTCGGAGGCACCTACCAGCAGCATGCCGACCACACCTGCTCGGCAACCACGATGAGGGCCCCGGCGGGATGAGTGGATCGCCAATGGCCTCTTCGAGCGGCTGCACCGGCTGGCGCTCGAGGCATACGACCAGGCCATCGGCCTCGACCTTGAGAATCTCGTGGCGGACGGTTGCATCGTGAAAGCCCCTGGAGGTGGCCAGAACACCGGGCGCAGCCCGGTGGACCGAGGCAAGAGCGGTCTGAAGCGTTCGGTACTGGTCGACGGCGGGGGCTTGCCGTTGGGGTGGGTCCTGGCTGGCGCAAACCGCAACGACTCACCGCTGTTGCGTCCCACCCTGGAGACCCTGCGCCTGTTCGGGTTCCATCTGCCACCGTCGATCACAGTGCACCTGGACGCCGGCTACGACTCACAACCCACCCAGGTACTGCTGGAAGAGCTGGGCTGCGCTGGGCGGATCACCCCGAAGGGGCAGTTCGTGCCGATCAACCACACCCACCGGTGGGTGATCGAACGGACCAACTCCTGGCACAACCGGGGGTTCAAGGCGTTAGCGATCGTGACCGACCGGCGCGCGGTGGTGCAGGACGCGTGGGTGGCGCTGGCCAGCGCGGTCATCGTGATCCGCAGGCTGCTACGCCGGGCCTGGACGGCCTACCGGTGGGATGCCCGCCCTGCCCGACGCCCCTGACCTATCCGCGCGATCTCTAACTGGGGCGTTCTTTCGCCACTGGTTGGCGCAACAATCAGCCAGCCCCCGCCCATCCACCGTATTGTTTTCGGATTCCCTTGCTGCCAGCCGGATACATCACCCAAAATGCCCGAGTGGCTACCTTAGAGGTGATCATTGCAACGGCTGGCGTGCTTGGTGGTGCCGGCATCACCGCGCTCGGTACGGCACTTGTCCAGCGCTCCACCCGGAGGTCGACTGAGCAGAAAGAGTCTCTGGACCGGCAGGTACAGGCCAGGGCGCAGGCACTCGAAGCAACAGTGGTTGCGCGCACAGCTTCCAGGTCCTGCGCACTCTTCCTCGGACACACTCTCCAGGATCTGGAGGCCGACCGCTCGATCGACATAGGCCTCTTCGACACCACGCTTCGCGAACTGCTGGCTGAAGTGAACACGGCGTTCTTCCGTATGGCCGCCACCGAAGCCGACCTCGTCGACACCCAGCCCCTGGCGAACGTTCGCACCTCCCTCACAGAGACCAGCTCCCTGGTCCGGAAGGTGCTCTTGCAAAAGGCGGCCGGTCAGCGGCTCGAATGGTCTGTGGCGCAGCTGTCCGCACTTGTCAATAAAGCAGCAACGGACGTCAACTTGTTGATGCACAGCCAGGCCGTCCATCTCCGAGGCTCCGCCACGCCTGAGGTATTCAGCGGAAGCTACACACATCCCCAGACTCCTGAGGCGCCCCAGGCGTTCCCTTTTCCCTTGCTACCACCACCCGGCCCCACCGGTGAGCATGGCGTGTTCCCCTCGCCACCACCCGGCCCCACTGGTGAGCGCGGCAGGCTCGCCGAAAGGTACGCCGCATTGCCCAGGATGCCTGTCGAAACCGACTGGCGGCGCGCGTCCGCTGAGACGTACGGCGTGTCTCCCAGGAGGCATGACGAGTCCAGCTCACCGCGATCATCCCGCGAGACCGACGGGCATGGTGTACCTTCCTCGCCGCCGTCATCCCGCGAAACCATCGGGCGCGGCTTGCTTCGCCCAACGCCGCCCACCGCAACCGAAGCACGCGCCATGTTCCCCGTGCTGCCTCCAGGCGCGGAGAACCCCTTCTGGTTCACTGTGCCCAGGCAACGTCAGCTCAGGTCGAGCATCGGCGTGCCCATCCCCCTTGAGCCTGGGGTCTGGTACCTCGCTCTGTCTTGGGAGGGCGACGCACTGGATGTCCTGATGCAGGATGGCCGGCGCGGGCTCCTCGACGACACCAGGGACATTGGGCGAACCTGGCCGGCAGCTTGGTGAGATGTGGCGTCAGGCAGCACTCGCTGGTCGAGGCGCCACAAGCTGTGCATCCCCGCTGCATCCCGATGCGTCGCCCACGCATGTTCGCCGTGGCGTCTTGGCGAGCGGGGCATCCACGATCACCGGCTGCCTCTGCCTCGGGAAGGCCGAAATCCCTCTGCATAACGATCAGAACTTGAGAGGGTGTCACCGCACGAATCGGAGCTGAGGTACGGAGCGGAGCGTCTTGATCATCCTGGACACGAACATCCTCAAGTCGACCTCGTTGCGCGGCCCCGCTGCGGACGTGCTGCGCGCTATCCGGGCTGCCGACGGGGAGCGCGTGGCAGTGCCGTGGATCGTCATGGAGGAGATCGCCGCACAGGAGGCTCTGACCTATCAGCGCAAGCACTAAGCGCACGCGAACTGTTCTGCTGCCCGCCTGCGTTCCTCGGCACGCCGCGCGTTCTCAGCCTGCTCCGCCTCCTGTTGCCTGCGCAGCTCCGCTTCCTGCGCCCTCTGTTTCTCAAGGATCCGCTCGTATGCTTCCGGGTGAGCCGGGCATGGCCGCTCGTTCCCCACGAGGTTCCAACGGCATGCCGTGTTTCGGGCCGTGGGCGCTCCGCAGCGGTTCTCCTCATTGCCGGGCCCGTGGTGGGGGCAGGGCTCGAAGCGTGTGTCGATCCTGCATGGCCTGCCCGTGGTCGCGCCGATGACCCGGCAACGGCCCGGCCGCATGGCGGCCTCGCCCTCACGCGCCAACTTCTCTGCAATGGCCGGCCAGTCATCGGAGTCGACCTGGCTGCGCCACCACTCTGCTGTGCCGTGCAAAGAGACCCATCCCGCGTCGTCCACCCGGAACCGGGGCGCGGGCAACGCCTTGGCCACCTTCACCGTGCCGTGTGCGTCATCCACATGGAACTCCTGTGATCTGCGATCACCAGGGCCGCCCGGAAAGCCGGACGGCCCTGGTGCCGGTCAGGGGGCGGGGGTGTAGGTGACGGCGGTGCCGCCGCAGCCGGCCGCGATGTCCAGGAGCCGGTCCTTCTCGAGTTCGTCGACGGTCAGGTCCCAGCGGAGTTTGGTCGCGGTCCATTCCGCCGCGTAGCGGCACAGTGCTCCGGGGGCCGGGGGGAGCCATTCGGCGGGGTCCTGGTCGGCTTTGCTGCGGTT
>NZ_JBSFFY010000066.1:0-31822 GCF_053596315.1 Streptomyces sp. NPDC001732 | reverse complement strand
TTAGTGATGTTGTCCCCTTGTCTTTCTCCCGCTCGTCCCGCCCCCCCCGCGGGGGGGGGGAGCGTCGGGTCGGATTACCCCGGGCCCGGTTCTCAGCCTCCTCTCAGTGCCCCGGCCGACGGTCCGGAGCTACGGTGGAGGGAGAGACAGCCATGCGAATGCTGATCATCGAGGACGAGCACGCACTCGCCGAGGCCATCGCCGACGGACTCGCCGCGGAGGGCTTCGTCGCCGATGTCGCACACGATGGTGCGGACGGACTGTGGCGGGCTCTCCACGAGCCCTACGACGTCATCGGGCTGGACATCATGCTGCCCTCCATGTCGGGGTACGAGGTCCTGAAACGGCTGCGGGCCGCCAGGGTCTGGACACCGGTGCTGATGCTCACGGCGAAGGACGGGGAGTACGACGAGGCGGACGCCCTCGACCTCGGCGCCGACGACTACCTGAGCAAGCCCTTCTCCTGCGTGGTGCTCGTCGCCCACCTGCGGGCACTGCTGCGCCGCGGAGCGCCCGCCCGGCCCGCCGTGCTCACCGCCGGCGACCTCGCCCTGGACCCCGCCCGCCACCGCTGCCGCCGTGGGTCCTGCGACATCGACCTGACGGCACGGGAGTTCACGCTCCTGGAGTACCTGCTCAGGCACCCCGACGAGGTGATCAGCAAGACGGACATCCTCTCCCACGTCTGGGACGAGCACTTCGACGGCGACACCAACGTCGTCGAGGTGTACATCGGCTACCTCCGGCGCAAGATCGACGCCCCGTTCGACCGCCGGACCATCGAGACCGTCCGCGGCGCCGGTTACCGACTGTGCAGCGGGGCGGGGTGACGGATGCCCGCCGACGTCCGGTTCTGGTGGGCCCGCCGGTCACTGCGACTGCGATTGACCGCCGCCGCGGCCGTGGTCATGACCGCCGGACTGGCCGGAGCCGCCGCGCTGCTCGTCGTCTGGCTGCACGCCAGCCTGATCAGCGGTCTCGACCAGACCGCCCTGCAGCGCGCCCAGGTCGTGGCGTCGTACGAGGACACCGACCAGATCCCGGCGGAAGTGCCGCTCACCGACCACGGGGAAGTCGCCGTACAGGTCGTCGATACCGGGGGAAGGGTGAGCTCCAGCTCGGCCAATCTGCGCGGACGGCCACGGGTGTTCGATTTTCCGGTGGGCAGGTCCGCCGTTCCGCGGGCCCGCACCGTCCACGACATTCCCGCGGGGGACAGCGGGACGTGGCGTGCCGTCGGCGTCCCCGCGGGCACGCCCCGCAACCCCATGACCGTGTACGTGGCCGTGCCCACCGAAGGCGTCGACCACAGCCTGGCCCAGCTCACCGTCGGCCTGGCCACCGGCGTACCGGTGGTCGTCGCCTCGCTCACCGGGATCGTGTGGCTGCTCACCGGGCGCGCGCTGCGCCCGGTGGACGCCATGCGCGCCCAGACCGCGGAGATCACCGCCTCCGACCTGAGCCGCCGCGTCTACGTGCCACCGGCCGACGACGCGCTCGGCCGGCTGGCCAGGACCTTCAACGACCTGCTGGCACGGCTGGACACGGCGACCCGGCGGCAGCGAAGGTTCATCGCGGACGCCGCCCACGAACTGCGCACCCCCCTCAGCACCCTGCACACCCGCCTCGAAGTCGTCGTGCGCCACCCCGGCTCCGCCGACTGGGGGGCCCTTGCCCCGGGGCTGCTGCGGGAGACCGAACGGCTCTCCCGGCTCGTCGACGACCTGCTCCAGCTCGCGCGGCTCGACGCCCGGCCCCGGCTGCGGTTCCGCCCCGTCGACCTGGACGAGATCGTCTTCACCGAGGTACGCCAGGCCCGTCGGCGCACCCGGCTCGTCATCGACCAGCACGCCGTGGGCGCGGCGCGCGTGGAGGGCGACGAGGATGCCCTCGCCCGTGTCGTGCGCAACCTGCTGGACAACGCCCTGCACCACTCCGCCACCCGTGTCGACGTCAGCCTTCACGTCCTCGACGGCACCGCGCGACTGGTCGTCGCCGACGACGGCCCCGGCATTCCCGAGGCCGACCGGGAGCGCGTCTTCGGGCGCTTCACCCGCCTGGACGACGCCCGCGCCCGGGACACCGGCGGCAGCGGTCTCGGCCTCGCCATCGTCCGTGACGTCGTCACGGCCCACCACGGCAGCACCCGGATCGAGGACAACCACCCCGGCGCCCGGCTGGTCGTCCTGCTCCCCGCGGAGGAACAGTGACCCCCGGGGCCCGGACGGGCCGGCCGGTACCGGGCGGCGGAACGACGGAGCGCCGGTTCCGTCGGGGAACCGGCGCTCGGCCGGGGGCGTGCCGGGCTCAGTCCCCGGCCGCGTCGTGTTCCTCGGACCGCTGCCGGGCACGGCTGAACGCACCGGCGCCGACCCGGGCGGCGAGGGTGTCGTCGGGACCGGACAGCAGGGAGCCGTAGCCGGTGGCCGCCCACAGGCTGCGTTCGGCGGGCACCTCGAAATAGGGAACGGTACGGCCCTGGTCCCGGACCGCGAGCACCTGCGGCGCCCGGCGGGCGCGCAGGGCCTGGTCGCAGTCCTCGCAGACCGCGACGTCGGCCCGCTCCCGGCGGCCGAGCGGGCGCCAGGTGGTGCGGCGGACGGCAGTGCCGTGCCGGGGGTCGAAGAAGCACAACGGGAGCCCGGAGGCCGGTGCCAGGGCGGAACGCCCCTCGGCGGTCAGGGCCAGCACGCCGGCCAGGTCGGGCAGGCCCCGGGCGGCGTCCAGCACCCGGCCGGCCGCGTCATAGGCGTCCAGGGCCCGGCTCAGGCCCGGGGTGGCGGCGCCGTCGGCCTCCTCCACGGCCTCGCCGAGGGCGAGCAGCTCGGCGGCGGCCCGGCGGCGCAGCCCGGCCTCGCCGGCGGCTTCCTCGGCGGCGAAGACGGCGTCGGGGAAGGTGAAGGCGGTGTGCCGGGGCGAGCGGCGCCGGCGTACCAGGAAGGCGCCGCCGACGGCGAGGACCAGCACCGCGGCGACCACGAGCAGGGGTCCCGGGCCGCCGGAGGCGCCCTCCTCGGTCTCGACCCCGGTCCCGGTCTCGGGCCGGGCCGAGCGCTCCTTGTCGATCTTGGCGGTCTCCGCCTCGTAGACCTCGGTGCCGTTGCCGGCCTCGATCAGTTCCACGGCCCTGCCGACCCGGGCGGCCAGTCCGGCGTCGTCGAGTTCCCTGAGGAAGCCGACAGCGGCGACGGCGTCGCGGGTCTGATGGGCGTCGGTGGGCCACTCGGTGCCGTTGAGCCACTTCCCGTAGTCGTTGTTGGTGATCAGGATCAGCTGTTGCAGACCGAGCCGTTCCTCGACCACCGAGGCGAGGGCGCGGGCGCTGCCGTCGAAGGCGTCGCCCTTCTGCAGCGGCACCAGCACCACCTTGATCGGCAGGCCGGTCGCGGCGATCTGATCGGCCAGGGCCCGCTGCTGGGCGGGGTTGACGGCGGCCGCGTAGGACGGGTCGACGTAGACGGGGTCGGTGGCCAGCGCCTCGGCGATCGTCGTGGCGGTCGGCCCGGTCCCGGCGGTCTCCGCGCGGGCGGGGGCGCCGGTGCCGAGCAGCACCGTGCAGGCCAGCAGCAGGGCGGCGAGCGGCCCGGCGACGAAGCCGCGGGAAACGCCGGACGGACGGTCACTGGTCGGTCGTTCACTGGACACTGGCGGACTCCCTGGCCCTGAGAATGAGTGCTTCGATCCCTCTGCGGGCGTCCGGCAGGACCTGCCCGGCCTCGTCCCAGGCGGTCCGGTCACGGCCGCCCGCCCCGGGCAGACGCAGCAGCCGTTCGGTGGCTTCGTACTCGCGGGAGGCCGGGACCGTGGTGTCACCGCGCAGGGCGTCCCGGCACGCGGGGCACAGCCGTGCCGACCCGGGGCCGATACCGAGGCCGGCGAGCCACCCCGGGACCTTGCCGCCGGTGGCCTCGCCGTGCAGGGGGTTGAGCCGGCAGAGGGAGGAGTGGAGGTGCCCCCGGAGGGCGTCGAGCCCGGCCCGGGAGAGCACCACGACGGCGGCCAGGTCACCCGCCTCAGTGGCCTCGTCGCCGGTGTCGGCCAGCAGTCCGGCGGCATCCAGGCAGTCCCAGGCGCGGGCGCGGCCGGGCGCGTCCTGCTCGGCGGCGGCCAGCTGCCCGGTGAGTTCGCGGACGTCGGCGGCGGCCCAGGCGCGCAGTTGCCGGACGGACGGCAGCACGGCGGCGGGCCGGGGGACGGTGTGCTGCGGTGGCGAGGGCTCGGCCGCGCGGGCGCGGCGGTGTCCCAGCACGGCCCGCACGACGACGATCCCCAGCCAGACGATCAGCAGCAGCGCGCCCAGCAGCATCGTGCCGAGTGCGATGCCGGGCCCGAAGTCGCTGCTGAACAGGCCGGGCAGCCGGTTGTCGTGCAGCGGGGGCAGCTCGGTGTCGCGGGCCGCGGGGTCGTAGCCCTTGCTCGGCCGGGCAGCGGCGACGGCGTCCAGGGTCCGGTCGAGCCGCGGCATCACCCGCAGGTCGCCGTCCCTGCGGTACTCCGGGTAGCGGACGTCGTACGGCAGGCGCCTGAAGTGGTGCAAGGTGTCCTGGTCGGTGCCGAAGGTGTCCATGGCGATCCGGCCGGACACGGGATCGATCAGCACGTAGACGCCGTCCTGGCCGGTGCGCCGGTGGACCAGGGCGAGCAGGAGGCCGTCGTCGCCGCCGCTCTCGTCGTCGCTGTCGGACGGTGTGACCAGTACGCGCACCGGGCCCTTGGGCGAGAGTTCGGCGATCCGCTTCCGGAGCGCGGGCAGGTCGGCCCCGGTCAGCACGTCCGCGGTGGACGGGTCCTGGTAGACCGGTCCGGCGGCGAGCCCGGCGGCGACCTCCTCCACCCGGGCGTCCAGGTCCGCCCGGGTGACGTCGAGGTACGGACTGTCGATGGTCTGCGGGAAGAGGGTGGGCGCGGACAGCACCACGGCGAACACGGCGGCCACCGTCGCCACCACCGTCACCGGCAGCACGCCGCGCCGGCGGGCGGCGGGCCACCCGGTACGGGCCGGTGCCTTCGGCTTCGCCGCGGTTCCGCCCGACCCCTTGCCCGATCCGTTGCCGGAATCCTTCTCCTTGCCCTTGTCCGGGGTGACGGGCGGGGTCTTGCTCAGGGCGACGGGCGGGACCTTCGGACCTGCGGCCTTCTTCCCGGTCGGCTGCGGTCGGCCGGAGCGGCGGCAGGAGAGCCGGATGCCCAGGGCCAGCACCAGACCGGGGATCACCACCACGGCCAGACCGAGCAGCATGTTCTGGTTCTGCCGGTCGGTGGAGCTGATGTACAGGTGGGGCTTGTCCTCCTCGTGGTAACGGTCGTCCAGAGCCTCGGCCTCGGCGGCGGCCCGGTCGTGGCCCGAGGCGATCGCGTCGACGAAGGACTCGAACGCGGCGAGCGGTCCCGCCCCGTACGGGGTGCCGTACAGGGCGACACGGCGCGCCTCCTCGGCCGGGACGTCGACGCCGAACGCGGAGGCGGTGATGGTGCTGTGGTCGCCGATCAGCACGTACAGCCCGTCCTTGCCGAGCCGGTCGTGCACCAGCGCGAGCAGCGTGGCGTCGCCCGAGGGCAGCGCCAGCACATAGGTGGGCACGCCGGTGCGCCCGGCGAGGGCGGCGATGTCCGGGGCGAGTGAACGCGGCAGCCTGCGGGGGCGGTCGGCCGAGACGTAGACCGGGTTCTTGCGGAGCTCCTCGGCCAGGCGCTCGGACTGGGTCGCACCGTCGGCGGCGGGGCGGTCCGGCCCGGTGGTGGCGGTCACGGCGGACGGTGCCGTGGCGCTCGGTGCGTTGCTCGGGCCGGCCGCCACGGCCGTTCCGGCACCGCCGAGGAGCACGAGGGCCGCGAGTGCAGTGCCCGCTCGGGCCCCGAATGTCCCGGCCCGTTTCCTTATTCCTGCCAACGCCCGCATCGGCGCCCTCCCGGTGGTCCGGCCGGTCACTTTACCCGCGCCCGATTCCGGCGATGACATTCACGAAGTCTTCCGTCTATATGGGGCGTCGCCGCATATTCGGACTTCTCCGTCGAAATGGGCTCGGCCATTTACTTCCCCCTGTTCCCCTTTGCTTCCCCGCGACGATTCGATTTCCGTTTCCGGGGGGCGGCTGCTCCGGTCACGGCATACTGGGCCGTCCGCAGGAAAAGAAAGGCTCGGGAATGGCCCAACAGCGCACGGAGCACCCGGAGTACGACGTCCTGGTCGTCGGCGGCAGCGGGGTGGACACCATCGTGCGGGTCGACGCCCTGCCCGTCCCGCTCGCCGATTCGGTCCATGTCGGGCCGATCGAGGAATGGGCGGGCCACACCGGAGGGAACGTGGCTCTCGGCACCCGGGCGCTCGGACTGAGGGTCGCACTCCTCGACTGCATCGGCGACGACTGGATCGGTGCCCAGGTGCGCGAGCGACTGGCCGCGGGGGACGTGGAGTTCGCCCCGCTGATCTCTCCGGCGGGCACCCGCCGCGCCGTGAACCTGGTGGACGCGACCGGGCGCCGGATGTCGTTCTACGACGCCCGCGACCCGGACGACCTGAGAATGCCCCGGGACTTCTACCTGCCGAGGCTGCGGCGGACCCGCCACGTCCATCTGTCCATCATGAATTTCACCCGCTTCCTCTACGACGACATCGAGGAACTCGGCGTCCCCGTCTCCACGGACCTGCACGACTGGGACGGACTGGCGGACTACCACCGGGAGTTCGCACTCCGCTCCGACCTCGTCTTCCTCAGCGCGGCGGGCACGGGCGAAGGCGAAGACACCTTCGCCCTGATGCGGGAGATCCTCCGCGAGGGCCGCGCCGACACCGTGGTCGCCACGGCGGGTGCGGGCGGCTCCCACGTACTCACCCGGGACGGCGGCTCCACCCCGCACCACATCCCGGCGACCACCCCGCCCGCACCGGTGGTGGACTCCAACGGCGCGGGGGACGCGTACGTCTGCGGCTTCCTGTACGGGAGGCTCGCCGGTCGGGATCCGCTGGAATGCGCCCGCCTGGGAGCCGTGGCGGGGGCGTACGCCTGCACCGCGCCGGGTTCCACCGCCCTCGTCCCGCAGGAAGCCCTGCCGGTGTCGGACCACGACCGGAACGGGAACTCATAGCCCCGGCCCCAGTCCTCGCCCGCCCCGGACCACGGCGCCGTCCTCAGCCCCCCAGGGCCAGTGCCTTGAACCCCGCACGGCCGGCGAGCGCCGTCAACTCCTCGGCCTGCTCCGCGCGCAGACACACCACCGGGTAGCAGTCCGACTCGATGTCGAGGACGGCGAGCGCCGCGCCGACCTCGCGATAGTGCCGACCGCAGGCCGTCAGGAACTCGTGGGTCGGCAGGGACGTCTCGTCGGCCTCGAACAGCGTCCAGGGGTCCACGGACGGCCGGGAGGCGAGCGTCGTCAACTGGGCCCGGATCTCCTCCGAGTCCTCCTTCCAGTCGAATTCCGCGAGCAACTGGTGATCGTGGAGCGCGTCCACGAGCGCTATCCACGCGAGGTCCGCGACGGGCTCGTCGATGCTGCGGTCCGCCAGTTGGTCCGCATGCGTCCGCACATAGCCCTCGGGGTCGTCGTGGGCGTGCAACACCCGCTCGGCGACGGCCGGACAGGCGGGGGCGAGAAGCGATGCCATGGCTTCCAGCGAGGTACGGACGGTGTCGGTGCCGGACATGCTCTGCGCTCCTTGGGCGGATGGGCGGTTGAAGTCGTCGCCGGGACGAGGGGGTCCTCCCCGGCGCTCGTGAAGAAGCCTGGCACAGGGGTGTGACAACGGACGCCGGACCGCCCCGGCAGGACGCGTACCCCGCAGGCCGGCCCGGTGGACGTGCGGCACATCGGTGCGATGCCCGTACGGTTCCGGACGGCGCCCGAGCAAGGAAAGCACGGGCTCGGCCGCAAGCATCGAAAAGCATGAGGCTCAGCCGTAGAAGAATCCGCTTTTACGACTCCTCGCAAGGCCGCAGGATGGCTGCGAGCCGGCTTCCGGGGAGGAAAGCATGACGTCACCCATCGAATCGGACCTGCTGCCCGGCACGTCCGAAATCCGTCCGGAAGGGCTGGCCGTCGGTGGTGTTCCGCTCACCGACCTGGCACGACGTTTCGGGACACCCCTTTTCGTGTACGACGAAGAGCATCTGCGCCGACGCTGCCGGGACGCGGTCGCCGCCTTCGGCCGGGACAACGTCGCCTACGCCTCCAAGGCGTTCCTGTGCACGGCCATGGCCCGACTGGCCCACGAAGAGGGGCTGCTGCTCGATGTCGCCTCCGGCGGCGAGCTGCGGGTCGCGCTGCACGCCGGGGTGCCCGCCGAGCGGATCGTCCTGCACGGCAACAACAAGGACGCGGCGGAGCTGCGCACGGCCATGTCCGCCCGGGTGCGGCACCTGGTGGTCGACAGCTTCGACGAGATGGACCGCATCGAGCGCCTGCACGCCGAGGAACACCTGCCGCCCGCCCGGATCCAGCTGCGGGTCGCGCCCGGAGTGGCCGCCGGTGCCCACGAGGCGATCCGCACCGGTGGCAACGACTCGAAGTTCGGCTTCGGCCTCGCCGGCGGAACCGCGGCGGCCGCCGTGCGCCGGGCCGCCGATTCCCCGGCGATGATCCTGGAAGGCGTCCACGCGCACGTGGGCTCACAGGTGCTGGACACCGCAGAGCTCGCGGCCGGTGCCGCGGCCGTCGCCCGGTTCGCCGCCGACACCCGGATGCACCGGCTCACGGTCGGCGGCGGCCTCGGCGTCGCGTACGAGGCGGGACAGACCGTACCGTCGTTCGCCGAATGGGCGGCCCGGGTGCGGACCGCGGTGCGCGACGCGGGCTGGGGCTCCTCGGTGACCGTGGAGCCCGGCCGGTCCATCGCCGCCCGCGCCGGGCTGACCCTCTACCGGGTGGGCACGATCAAACGGATCGAGGGCGTGCGGACGTACATCGGCGTGGACGGCGGGATGAGCGACAACCTGCGCCCCGCCCTGTACGGCAGCCGCTACGAGGTGTTCCTGCCGCGCAGCCCGCGCGCCCCCCGGCCCCTGCGGGCCCGGCTGGTCGGCAAGCACTGCGAGAGCGGCGACGTGATCGTCGACGACGCCGCCCTGCCCGCGGACGTCGCGGTGGACGACCTCCTGGCCACACCCGTCACCGGCGCCTACGGATACGCCATGGCCTCCAACTACAACAAGCTGCCGCGCCCCGCCGTCGTCTTCGTGCGCGACGGGCGGGCCCGCACCGTGGTGCGCCGGGAGACCGAGGAGGACCTGCTGCGCCTGGACGTGGACGAGCCCGCCGGGTTCCCGGAGCAGACCCGGGCGGGGCGGGCCGGTGCCGGAACGACGCAACGCGTCGGTATGTCCTAACCTGACCCGATGCTGAACAGTGCCCGACTGCTCGTCCTGCTGGAGATCGCCCGTACCGGCACCATCGTGGCCGCAGCTCGGGCGCTGCATCTGAGCCCCTCCGCGATCTCGCATCAGCTCGCCCGGCTGGAGCAGGAGCTCGGAGTGGCGTTGGTGGAACGTCAGCCGCAGAGCCTGCGGCTGACCGAGGCCGGGGTGCGCCTGGCCGAACACGCGCAGGCGGTCGCCGACCTGATGGCCGTCGCCCAGGACGACCTGCGGGCGCACTCCGAGGGCGAGGCCGGGGTCCTGCGGCTGGGCTTCTTCGCGTCCTCGGGCCTGGAGCTGCTGCCCCGGGCCCTGTCGGCGTTCGCGGCGAACCGGCCCCAGGTGGAGCTGGAACTGATCCTCGGGCAGCCGCACGAGCTGGTGCCGGACCTGGAGGCGGGACGGCTCGACGCCGCGGTCGTCTTCGAGCACCCGCTCGACCCCTGGTGCCGGCAGGCGACCGTGGACGTGGAGATGTTCTTCGACGAACCGCAGCTGGTGGTTCTGCCCCTGCGGCACCGCCTCGGTCGGCACTCCGAGGTCCGGCTCGCCGCCCTGGAGGGGGAGAGCTGGATCGGCACGCACGGCGGCCACACCGGCGAACCGGTTCTGGAACGCGCGTGCGCGGCAGAGGGCTTCCGCCCCCGGGTCCGCTGCCGCAGCGACCACTACCAGGTCACGATCAACCTGGCCCGCGCGGGCATGGGCATCGCACTCGTCCCCGCCCTCGGGCTCGGCGACACCACCGGCGTGCACGTCTGCCGGCTGGAACACCCCCGGCTGCACCGGCGCATCGGCGTCGCCACCCGGCCCACCAACCGCAACCCGCTGCTGCGGATCTTCCTCGCGGACCTGCGGTCGGCCGCCGAGGAGATCCGGTCGCTGCTGGAGATGCAGTGGGCCTGACCGGCGCACCGGCCACGCCTCCGCGCGGCCGGTGCCCGTGCCTCAACCGGCGGTCCCGCGCCCGGCACAGGCCGCGAGGGTCCGCCCGACGTCCCGAATGGCGTGCACGGCGGCCCGCTCGGTGCTCGGGCCCAGGGCCGTGTCCCAGTGCGCCACCACGGCGTACGCCAGCCGGCGCCTGCCGACGATGACACCGGCATCGGCACGGACCCCGGTGTCGGTACCGGTCTTGTTGGCGACCAGCAGCCCGTCGTGCGGCCGCTCGGGAAAGCCCGGGGAGTACGGGTCGTGGTCGACCAGTGCGGGGACCAGGCCGTGGTCGGTGTTGGCGCGCATCCAGCCCAGCAGCCGGGCGGAGGCCGCCGGACCGCCCATGGTGCCGCGCACCGCGTGCGCCACCAGCCGCGCCAGGTCCCGTGCGGTGCCGGTGGCGAAGACGGGCGGCACGTCCGGGCCCCGGACGTCGCGGACCTTGTCGTGCAGCGTGAGGTGATCGAGCCCGAGCTCCCGTGCGCGCCGGGCCGTGGACTCGCGCCCCACCAGGCGCAACAGCGCGTTGGTCGCGGTGTTGTCGCTCACCGAGGCCGTCAGCCAGGCCAGGTCCTCGACGGTCCAGCCGCGCCCGCTCAGCCGGCGCAGCAGACCGGTGCCCTCCGCCACGTCCTCGTCGAGGATCTCCACGACACGGTCGGCGGGCAGTTCCCCGGTGTCCAGCCGGTGCGCGACCTCGGCGAGCAGCAGCAGCTTCGAGGCGGACGCCACCGGCAGCACGGTGTGCTCGTCCACCCCCACCGTGCCGCCGCCGTCGATGTCGACGGCGGCGACGGCCAGGGTGAGCGGCAGCGCGGCCGAGCGCCGCGCCGCCGCGGCCACTTGGGCCAGACTCATCGGATCCTCACCACTTCTCCCGCCCGCACCGAGGTCGGGCGGCCGTCCCGTGCCGCGATCCGCCCCGACACCACGACGGTATCGATGCCTTCGGGTACCAGCAGGGGGCGGTCGAAGTCGGCGGTGTCGCGCACCGATCCCGGGTCGAGCACCACCAGGTCGGCGACGACGCCGTCGCGGACCACACCGCGGCCGGTGAGGCCGAACCGCCCGGCGGGCAGCCCGGTCATCTTGTGCACCGCGCTCTCCAGCGGGAGCAGCCGCTCGTCGCGGGCGTAGTGGCCGAGCACCCGGGCGAAACTCCCCGCCCAGCGCGGATGCGGCCGACCGGGTTTGGGGACGCCGTCCGAGCCGATCATCGACAGCGGACTGGCGAGGACCCGGCGGACGTCGTCCTCGCGCATGGAGTGGCTGATGATGGTCACTTCGCCCTGCTCGGCCAGCAGGAGGTCGCACGCCTGGTCGACCGGATCGATCCCGCGCTCGGCCGCGAGGTCGGCGATGGTGCGCCCCTCGGCCTCGGGACGCGTCTGCGCGGCGGCCACCGAGATGAGGTCCCAGCCGCCGTTTCCCACGGTGTTCTCCCACCCCTCGACGCCCTGGGCGATGTCCGCCCTGATCCGGTCGCGGGTCTCGGTCCGGCGCAGCCGTTCCAGCAGGGCGCCGACGCCGCCCTCACTCGCCCACGGGGGCAGCATGGCGTGCAGGACGGTGCTTCCCGCCGTGTACGGATAGACGTCGCACAGCACGTCCACGCCTTCGGCGCGGGCCCGTTCCAGCCGGGGCAGGGTGCGCAGGGTGGCACCCCAGGCGTGCCGGCCCGCGGTCTTGTGATGGGAGACCTGCAGCGGGGCGCCGGAGCGCACCGCGATCTCCAGGGCCTCCTCCAGGGCGGACTCCACCTGCGACATCTCGTCGCGCAGATGGGTGACGTAGGGCTTGCCGTGCCGGGCGGCGACCCCGGCCAGCGCGACGATCTCCTCGGTGTCGGCATAGGTGCCGGGAGGGTAGATCAGCCCGGTGGACAGACCGGCCGCCCCCTGGGCCAGCGCCCGGTCCAGCAGCGCGCACATGGCGTCCAGTTCGTCGGGCCGGGGCGGCCGGGCCTCGAAGCCCATCACTCCGGCGCGCAGCGTGCCGTGGCCGACCAGCGAGGCGATGTGGGTGTGGCGCAGAGCGGGGTCCTGCCCGGCGGCGAACGCGTCGAAGTCCACGGCGGGCCGCACCGGCCCGAGCCCGAACGTCACCCTGAGGTGCTCGGCGAGTTCCGGCAGCCGCTCGGGGAGCGAGGGGAACAGGCTGGTCCCGCAGTTGCCGCAGATCTCCGTGGTGACGCCCTGGAGCAGCGGAGCGAGCCGGAGCTCGTCGGCCGCCTCCGCAACGCCGCCGGCTCCGTGGGGCGCGGCGAGGGCGTCGGAGTGCGTGTGCACGTCGATGAAGCCGGGCGCGACGACCCGCCCGGTCACGTCCAGGGTCTCGGCGGCCGTGGCGGGGGCGCCGGCGGGGAGCACGACGATCCGCCCGTCCGCCACCGCGACGTCCGCTTCCCGGGCGGGCGCGCCGGTTCCGTCCACGAGCGTGCCGCCGCGCAGCAGCAGATCGAGGGGGCGGCCCATCACAGCACCGTCGACAGGAAGGCCCGCGTGCGCTCGTGCTGCGGGTCGGTGAACAACAGGTCGGGGCTCCCGGCCTCGACGACGGCGCCCCGGTCCATGAACAGGACCCGGTCGGCGACCTCGCGGGCGAAGCCCATCTCGTGGGTGACCACGACCATCGTCATGCCGCTGCGGGCCAGGTCGCGCATGACGCCGAGGACCTCGCCGACGAGTTCGGGGTCGAGGGCGGAAGTGGGCTCGTCGAAGAGCATGAGGGCGGGTTCCATGGCCAGTGCGCGGGCGATCGCCACGCGCTGCTGCTGCCCGCCGGACAGCTGCCCCGGGTAGTGGTCCGCCCGGTCCGCGAGACCGACGTCGGCCAGCAGCTTGCGGGCCTGCTCCTCGGCCTGCGCACGAGGCCGTCCCTTGACGGCGACCGGCCCCTCCATCACGTTCTGCACCGCTGTGCGGTGCGGGAACAGGTGGAACCGCTGGAACACCATGCCGATCCGTTCGCGCTGGCGCCGCACGTCCCGGGCGCGCCGCTCGCGCAGCACCCGGCCGGACGGGCCGTGCTGTTCGTAGCCGACCAGCTCACCGTCCATCCACACCCGCCCCGCGTCGATCCGCTCGAGGTGGTTGAAGCAGCGCAGCAGCGTGGACTTCCCGGACCCGGAGGGGCCGATGACACAGAGCACCTCACCGCTGCGGACATCGAGGTCGATGCCCTTCAGCACCTCGGTGTCACCGAACCGCTTGCGGACCCCGCGGGCTCTGAGGATCACGTCGTTCATGCCGCCGCTCCCTTCTTGGCGCGTCCGGGCCGGAGATTGGCCAGGATCCTGCTCCGCAGCACGGGAGCGGTACCGGGGCTGTAGCGCCGCTCGACGGCGTGCTGGCCGATGCTGGCGATCGTGGTGAGCACGAGGTACCAGATCGAGGCCACCATGAGCAGGGCGACCACTTCGAAGTTGGCGAGATAGAGGTGCTGGGAGACGGTCATCAGGTCGGCGCCGGCGATGACCGAGACCAGCGAGGTCGTCTTGAGCATGGAGATGAACTGGTTGCCGAACGGCGGGATGATGACCCGCATCGCCTGCGGGAGGATGATCCGGGACAGGATCTGCCGGTTCGACATCCCGAGGGAGGCCCCCGCCTCGCGCTGGCCGGGATCCACGCTCTGAATGCCGGCCCGCACGATCTCGGCCATGTAGGCACCCTCGTTGATGGAGAGACCGAGGAGCGCGGCCACGAACCCGGTGATCACCTGGTTGGACTGCCAGCTGATGAGCTTGGGGCCGTCGAACGGGATCCCGATGCTGATCACGGGGAACAGCAGGGCCAGGTTGAACCAGAAGATGAGCTGGACCAGCAGCGGGGTGCCCCGGAAGAACCAGGTGTAGGCACCGGCGGTGAGCCGCAGGACGGGGCTGTCGGACAGCTGCATCACCGCGACGACGACCCCGATGACGATGCCGAGGGCCATCGATACGAGGGTGAGCTGAATGGTCACCCCGAGGCCCTTGAGGATCACTCCGTCGAACTGGTACTTCGCGACGATGTCCCAGTGCAGATTGGGATTGACGATGACGGTGTAGGCGAGCCACACCGCGAACAGGGTGGCGGCGAGGACTGCGAGCCAGCGCCCGGGGCGCGGGCGTCCGGTCACCTGGAGGGAGAGGTCGTCCTCCGGCGCCGTTGCGTCAGCGGGGGCGGTCTCCGGCCCTGACGCCGCAACGGCGCCGGGCATTTTCTGGTGCTTCATGGCTGTTCTCACTGCCCGTCGTTGACGGTGGCCTCGGACACGGCGCTGCCGCCGACTCCCCAGGTGTCGAGGATCTTCTTGTACTCGCCGTTGTCGATGAGTTCCTGCAGGGCCTTGCGGACGGCGTCCCGCAGTCCGCTCTGGCTCTTCGCGGACGCGATGCCCCAGGGGGCGGTGCCGTACTGCTCCGGCAGGACCTCGTACGTGCTGCTCTTCTTGGTGAACGTCTTGGCGACGGGATAGTCGACGATGGTCGCGACCGCACGTCCGCTGTCCAGTTGCAGCAGCCCGGTGGGTGCGTCCTCGCTCTGCGAGATCCGCATCTTCTCCTGGCACTTGGCGTTCTGCTCCTCGCCGATGTGGAGGTTGGAGCTGCCCTTGGCGAGGACGACGGTCTTTCCGCAGAGGTCCGCGAGGGACTTGATGCCCTGCGGATTGCCCCGCTTCGTCATGATGACGCCGCCGGTGCGGAAGTAGTCGACGAAGTCGACCGCCTGGCGCCGCTGCGCACTGTCGGTCATGGACGACATGACCAGGTCGAACCGTCCGGACTCCAGGCCGGGGATCAGTCCGTCGAAGGCGGCGTTGGTGAGTTCCAGCTTCAGCTTGAGCCGCTCGGCGATGGCCTTGGCCAGATCGGGGTCCACACCGGTGAGCCGGGTGGTGCCGGGCGCGTACATCTCCATCGGCGGGTAACCGACCGCGGTGGCCACCCGGAGCACACCCTTCTGCCGGTACTGGGCGGGCAGCAGCTCGGCCGCGGTCCGGTCGGAGGCGACCTGCGACGCGGCCCTGGACGGGGCGTCGCCCTGACCGGAGCGCCCGCAGGCGGTGGCCGCGAGGGCCACCATGGCCAGGGCTGCCAGACAGCGCAGAGAACGGGGACGATTCATCGGATTCTCCCTCACGGGGTGGCGGTGCGCCGATGCTGACAGCCGCGCCCCGGTGAATGGAAGATGATGAAGCCATTCACGCCTGACCATCGAAATCTGTACGGCTCCGGGCCGGTGGCCGTCCGGCCGGTGCACCGCTGCGGGGCGCCCGTGGGGACGCCGGGGGCGCCCGCTGCCGGCAGGACGGCCGACTGCCCGCGAAGCACGGCGCCGTACCGTTGTGAAACGCCCTTGACCTGCGGCGATCAGGCAGGGAGCCGAAGAACGCCCCACGTGCCACCCTCCTCCATAAGATCTCCGGGTGATACGCCGACGCTTCCGCGCACCCCGTACGACCGCCCGCGCCCTGACCCTCGTCCTCGCGCTCACCGCGTGTGCCGGCAGCGGGGTCCGGGGCAGCCCGGGAGCAGCCGGGCTGCGCGACCCGTACTTCGCCGGCCTGGGGAACGGCGGGTACGACGTGCGGCACTACGCCATCGACCTCGACTACGACCCGGACTCCGGGTGGCTCGACGGCAAGGCCGTGATCACGGCGCGCGCCACCCAGGACCTGAGCGCCTTCGGCCTGGACCTGAAGGGCCTCGACGTCGACGCGGTGACCGTCGAGGGCGTGCCCGCCCGGGTCGAACGACATCGCGCCGAGCTGACCGTACGGCCGCGGCACCACCTGCGTGCCGGAGAGACGTTCCGCACCACCGTCCGCTACTCCGGTGAACCGGAGACCATTACCGACGGGGACGGCGGCGAAGAGGGCTGGCTGCCCACCGGACACGGCGCGGTCGCGCTCGGCGAGCCCGTCGGCTCCATGGCCTGGTTCCCCGGCAACAACCACCCCGCCGACAAGGCCGCCTACGACATCGAGGTCACCGTTCCCAAGGGCCTGAAGGCCGTGTCCAACGGGGAGCTGGTGGGGGAGCGGGTGTCCGGTGACACCACCACGTTCACCTGGCACAGCGCCGAGCCGATGGCGAGCTACGCGGCGACCGTCGCGATCGGCGACTACGAGACCACCACGTCCCTGGTGAAGGGCGCCACCCGCAAGGGCGGTCTGCCCGTGTTCAACGCCGTCGTGCCCGGCGAGGCCAGGGCATCCGCCGAGGTGCTCGCCGAGATCCCCGGGATCGTCGAGTGGCAGGAGTACAACTTCGGCCCGTACCCGTTCTCCTCGGTCGGCGCGATCGTCGAGGACGAGGACGTCGCCGGGTATGCCCTGGAGACCCAGACGAAGCCGGTGTACCCCGGCACCCCCGACATTCCGCTGCTCGTGCACGAGCTGGCCCACCAGTGGTTCGGCAACTCGGTGACCCCGAAGACCTGGCAGGACATGTGGCTCAACGAGGGTTTCGCCACGTACGCCGAGTGGTTGTGGAGCGAGGACCACGACGGCGAGACCGCGCAGGAGATCTTCGAGCAGGTCCATGCGGGCAGGGGCGACTACGTGCGGGAGCACATCGGGAACGCCGAGGAGATCTGGGCGTACCCGCCCGCGAGGCCGAGCGGCCCCGACGAACTCTCCGACAGCCCCGTCTACTACCGGGGCGCCCTGGTCGTCCACAAGATCCGCCAGGCCGTGGGCGACGACATGTTCTACGACATCGTGCAGGGCTGGACCCGTACCCACCGCCACGGCAACGCCGACACCCGGGACTTCACGGAGTACGTGGAGAACACGTCGGGCAAGGACCTGGGCGCGCTCTGGGACGCCTGGCTGTACGGGGAGGGCAAGCCGCACAAGCCGTGAGGCGCCTCTGGGTCCGTGCAGCCCGAGCGCGGGACTCCGGCCCGCACGGCCCCCGCTGCGGTATCCGGCCAGGTCCGATGGCTTTGTGCCATTCGTCGGCAACTGGCCTCCGGCCGCGCCGGGTCCGGGCTACACAGGAGGGCCGGGGCGACACGTTGTGTTCCCGGCGTGATGTGACTGGTCGTCGGGGAGGACTGGACGGTTGCTGACCATCAACGTGGCGGTGCTGCTCGCCGTTGTCGTCGTTCTACGGCTGCGTCGGCGTACGGAGGCCCGCAGCCGCTTCGACGAGAAGATGACCGTCGTCATCGTCCTGGCGCTCGGGGTCCTGCTGGCTCCCACCCCGGTGGGCCAGGGCGTTCCGAACGTCCTGGGCCAGCTCGCGGGCGGCGTCACGGAGGCCGGCCGGTGAGCCCTCGCAGGCGTCGGCCCGCGGCGACCGGGCGCCCCCCGGCAAGACGGCGCACGCGCAGGCCCGGCAGGCGGCCACGTGCGGACGACCGGCTGATCGGGCTCCTCGTGGCCGTGGCCCTGGGCGTCGCCCTGCTGGTGACGGTCGTCAACTGGCTGCTGGCCCACTGGTGGGTCCTGATCGCCGTGGGCGTCCTCGCGGCGCTGGCCGGCGGAGCCCGGCTCCACCGGAGGCAACAGCGAGTACGGTGGGAAGCAGCCCGGGTGCAGAGCCTGCGCTACGCGCTGCCCCAACTGGACGCCCTGCACCACACCCGGTTCGAGGACGCGGTGCGGGACCTGATGCACCGTGACGGCTGCCGGGACGCGACCCGCGTCGGAGGCGGCGGTGACCTGGGCGCCGACGTGAAAGCCACCGACCCCTACGGACGCCGCTGGGTCATCCAGTGCAAACACCGCCGCAACGGTCTCGCCGGCTCCGCCGTGGGCACGCCGGACTTCCAGGTCCTCAACGGCACCGCCCGTCAGGTCCACGGAGCCGACGTCGCGGTGATCGTCACCAACGGCCGGGTGACCGCCCCCGCCGTGACCTTCGCCGAGCAACAGCGCCTCCACGTCGTCGACCGCCACGTCCTGGGAGTGTGGGCGGCCGGCCCACGCCCGCTGTGGGAGCTCCTCCGCGCCGTCCCGCCGCCCCGCAGACCGACCTCGCTCTCCTGAACACAACACAACACAACACAACACGGCACCGCCCCACCTGACCGTCCGGACGGCCCACCGGGCCGGAGCAGCTTCCCTGCGCGTCCGGAAGCCGACGGGCGGCCTCGATCGCCGCGGCAAGGCTCTCACCGGCGGGCCCGGCGGGCGACGTCGGACGGAGTCCCCTCGGCCCGCCGGTCGACTTCACCGAGGCCGGCAGCGCCTCGACTTTGCCGAGGTCAGCAGGGCGGGAGCGCACCGCGTCCGTGCTTCGAGATGCGGTCCCCGACACCTGCTGGATACGCTCGCTGAGTGGCCGGGTGACGATGGCCCGAGGCCGGGCGCAGCAGCCGCCCCACCCCGCCCAGCGGAAACGAAGTCGTCCGCAGTCCAAACCTCTGCAGGGTTCGCCCCTCCACGGGAGGAAGGTTTGCGATGAGGTTCACCCGCATGCGTACCGCAAGGGTCACCGCCGCAGCCGCGGTCGCCGTCCCGCTCGCGCTTGGCGGCCTGGTGCCGCAGAGCCACGCACAGGATGCGTCTCCCAGCCCGTCCGAGACGTTCGGTCCCGGATGTTCGGCGTTCTCCGAGAAGGTCGAAACGGCCAAGGACAAGGCGGTGGTGGCTGCGGCTGCGTACCCACAGCTCAGCCAACTCGTCTCGGCCGTGGTCAGGGCAAGGCTGAACGACACACTCGACGGGAAGCCCGACATCACCATCTTCGCTCCGAACCAACAGGCGTTCCAGAAGGTGACCATGTCGCAGCTTTCCTCGATGCTCGGCAATCAGGAGCAGCTGAAGAAGGTGCTGACCTACCACGTCGTGGACAAGCGGATCACCCCGGAGGAACTCTCCAAGGGTTCCTTCGAGACGGTGGAAGGCAGCAAGCTGACCACGTCGGGCTCCGGCACCGACTTCAAGGTCAACGACAAGGCGAAGATCGTCTGCGGCAACATCAAGGCCGCGAACGCCACCATCTACGTCATCGACATGGTCCTCCAGCCGCCGTCCTGACTCACAGCTCCCGTTCCCGGCGCGGGGCGACCCGGGTGGAATCGGGAACGGGAGCTCCCTCGCGAAGCTTCTGGCCCGCGGCCGCGGCCTTCTCGTGCCAGCGGCCGTACCGGTCGGCGAAGGCGACGGCGGAGACGCCGTGCAGCAGCACGCTCAGGCCGACGGTGACCGCCACCACGCTCCCCAACAGGCCGATTCCCGGGACGTGCTCCTCCTCGAAGAGCAGCAGCCCGAGCACGACGGATGCCAGACCGCGGGGTCCGAACCACCCGATGTAGGCAACCGTGGGCAGGCGCAGCCCGCTGCCGGCGAGCGCGACGGCCACGGGCAGCATCCGGACGACGGTGAGGCTGAGAACCGCGTAGCCGACGATGCGCCAGTTCAGGTTCTCCAGCGTCGGGCCGAGCAGCACGGCTCCGAACGCCAGCAGACTGAGCGAGGCCAGAAGTTCCCCGAGGCACTCGCTGAAGGCGGCCGAACGGGCAGGGACGTCCTCCGGAAGGCCGGTGGCAGGACCCTCCCGCGGTCCGTCGGCCGAGAACCGACGCAGTGCGAAACCGAAGGCGAAGCCGCCGACCCAGGCGGCGATGAAGCCACTGCCGTCCACCACGACGCCCAGCGCGTACGCGGCCGTGGCGACGGCCGGGACGAAGAGCTGCGCCCACTCGCCCGAGACCCGTCCCCGCGCCTGCGCGGATCGCAGCAGCCGACCGCCGACCGCGCCGACCAGGAAGCCCAGCACCGAACTGAGCACCAGCGCGCGCCAGAAGACGCCCGACGCTCCCTCCTGCGCGGCGGACGTGCCCGGGATGGAGGCCAGGAAGAGCACGAAGAACGGCAGCACCATGCCGTCGTTCAGGCCGCTCTCCACGTTCAGGCCGTGCCGGACGAGCACGGGAACCCGCGGACTGGACATGGCGGTCTTGCCGAGGGCGGCGTCCGTGGGAGCGAGAACGGCGCCCACCAAGGCGAGTTCCCAGAAGGTCAGTCCGGGCAGCAGGGGCCATGCCAGCAGCCAGCCCGCCCCGATGCTCAGGGGCAGGCCGATGCACAGGAGCCGGCCCGGCAGAAAGCCACCGGTTCGCAGATCCCGTCTGTGCACGGCCATGGCGTCGGTGAACAGCACCAGGGTCAGGGCCGCTTCCAGCAGTGCGACGAGCGGCTCCGCGCCGTGCTTCAGGTCGATGACGTCGAGCGCCACCGGCCCGAGGAGGATTCCGCAGCCGACGAACACCATCGCCGACGACACGGGTGACGACGCCAGCCGCCGTGAGACCAGCGCGTACGCGGCCGTGACACCCGCCACCGCCACGCCGCCCCATGCTCCACCGCTCATCGCCGGAGCCTTCCGTCGGCATCACTTTGCACAACAGCACAGAAGGCGGACCCCGGTACCCCGGGCCCCATGATCCACCCACCACACCATCCTCCCCCGGTCGGTCTCCCCGCGGGTGCAGGCCACGCCGCAGCCGGTCCTGCGGAACAGGGCAGTGGTGTGGTTCTCGCAGAAGGCGCCGAGAACCCGTCGCCCGGCCTCCTCCGTCACGCTCCTGCTCCGGACGGTGTCGTCCTACGGCACCGGAAGCCCGAGCGTTCCGCGATCTCCGCACGGGAAAAGAGCCCCGTGAAGACCGCGGTGTGCGGGTGCCGGGACGGTTCACGGCCCCGCTCCAGGCACTGCCGCCCCGGACGAGCCGTCTAGTGCTGTGGCCGGGAAGGTTCACCGGCTCGCGACGCCCGGCACGGCACCTCGCCGCGTTGTCGCATCACCCGAGTACATCCAGTACGCGGGCAATGCTCCGCCTTGCGATGCACCGCACCGGAGGCCGCGAGCTTTCCGGCAAACCTTTCCGGCCACAGCACTAGGGTGCGGACATGATCTCGCAGAACTATCTCTCCGAACTGTTCTCACTGGACGACCGGGTCGCCGTGGTGACGGGTGGCAGCTCCGGCATCGGCCGTGCAATCGCCGGGGCCCTCGCACGAGCGGGGGCGCGCGTCGTGATCGTGGCGCGCAAGGAGTCGGAACTGGCCGCCACGGTCGACGAGCTGGCGGCGGACGGCTGCCGGACGGCCTGGGTGAGCGCCGACCTGAGTACCCGCGACGGAGTGCGCGCGGCTGCGGAGCAGGCGGCCGACGTGTTCGGCGAGCCCGACATTCTCGTCAACAGCGCCGGAATCAACCTGCGTCCGCCCATGGGCGAGCTGGACGAGGAGGTGTGGGACGCCACGATGGCGGTCAACCTGGAGGCGCCCTACTTGCTGGGCCGGCGGTTCGGGCCCGGCATGGCCGAGCGGGGCTTCGGGCGGATCATCCACATCACCTCCCAGCAGGCGCATCGGGCCTTCGTCCAGAGCGGCGCCTACGGAGTCTCCAAGGGGGCGCTGGAGTCGCTGGCCCGTTCCCAGGCCGAGGCATGGTCGCCCCACGGCGTCACCTGCAACACGCTGGTCCCCGGCTTCGTCATGACCCCGCTCAACGCACGGTTGTCCTCCGACCCGGAGAAGGTGGCGGCACTGGCCGCGCGCACGATGATCGGTCGCAACGGCCTGGCCGAGGACTTCGCAGGAGCAGCGGTGTTCCTGGCCAGCCGTGCCTCCGGCTACGTCACCGGGCAGGCGCTCTTCGTCGACGGCGGACTGTCCGTGCACTGACCCCAACCCGCCACGAAGACCGAACCGTTCGTCGCAGAGTGGGGAAACCGCCCTTGACCTGAAAAAACGCAGGCAGGGATGCTGGATCCGGATGATCTCGCCCACGAAGGAGAAGGCCCTGCGAACCGCGACGGCCGACCCGCAGCGCATCGCCGTGCGCCCAGCTGTAGGTTGGGGCCCATGTTCGCTCTGTATCCGCGCGTACTTGCCGGGGACTACCCGGCTGCCTTCGCTTTCTACGCGGGTGTACTGCCCGAGCTGACGGGATATGTGCTCGCGCGCGGTGACGCGGCGTCCGGGTACGCCAGTTGGGACGCGCCCGATGGGACGACCGCGTTCGCCGTGCTCCAGCGGGATGTGTTCGCCGGCGAGGTTCCACAGGCTCCTCCGGCGGGCGGCGCGGCCCTCGTGGTGCCCGTCGCGGACGTGGCGGCGTTGGACGCGGCGGTCGCGCTGTGCCGACGACATGGCGGGGTCCTGGTGGCGCCGGTCCGGGATCTGCCGGGGTGGCGGCTGCGGGCGGCGCACCTGCACGACCCGGACGGGAATCTCCTGGAGATCCAGACCTACTGAGCGCCGCTCGGCGGCCGGCCGCCCACCGGCGGTTCTCCGCGCGGGCGCCGGGGCCGCCCGCACCGAGGACGGAGTACTGTTCGGGAACGTCGTGGTCGAGAACTTCCCGGATTGGCAGGCGGCATTGGCAGGCGACATGCTGAGGGTCGAGGAGCTGGAGGCCGCGCTTCCTTCGATGACGCGATGGCGGGTGCCGGGCGGACGCGGTGTGAACTGGGCCGCACTCGAAACCGGTCTCGGGACGGCGCTGCCCTCGGATTTCCGCTCTCTGGCGGAGGCGTATCCGGTCCTGGTCGTCGACGACTTCCTGACGGTGTCCGTTCCCCGGCCCGGCGCCGAGAAGGCATGGGCTGCCGTGTCCCGGGAGGACGAGATCCTTCAGGACCTGTACGAGATGGGCGACACCGAGGACTACGTTCCCTTCCCGCAGCCGGGAGGCCTGATCTGCTGGGCGGAGTCCAATGCGGGGGACTCCTTCCACTGGAGGACGAGCCCCGCGGACCCGGACGCGTGGCCGGTGGTCGTCCGCACCGACAGCGGCGACTGGTCGGAGTTCCCCGTCGGTGCCGTCGAGTTCCTGGCGGGCGTGTACCGGCGGACCCTCGACGTGCCCGGCATGCCCGGCGACTTCCCCGGCCACGACCCGAAGGTGCTGGGCCTGAGCGACCGCATCGACTGAGCGGCCCTTCTCCCGCACCTTTCGGCGCAGAAGAGCTTCCTGGACGTCGGCGACCGCCAGTGCCCCCCTGCCGGACCCGGGTCGTGGCACGCACTGCCCGGTGCGGTACGAAGTCCGGTGTGAACGATCAGACTCAGCCCGCGACTGTTCGCGTGTTCATCGCGCTCGCCCCGCCCGACCACGCGAAAGAAGAACTGGCCCGGGAACTGCGCCCCGCCTACGACACCCACCCTCACATGCGATGGAACCGCATCGAGGACTGGCACATCACCCTGGCGTTCCTCGGGGAGCTCCCGGTCGAGGCAGTTCCGCTGCTGCGCCTGCCCCTCGCCGGCCTCGCGGCGGACCACCGGCCACTCGGTCTGGCACTGCGTGGCAGCGGGAACTTCGACGACCGGGTGCTGTGGAGCGGAATCGACGGAGACCTCGACGGGCTGCACATGCTCGCCGCCGACGTGCGCACCGCCGTCAAGAACTGCGGTGTCGTCTTCGCGGACCGGCCCCTGCTGCCCCATCTGACGTTGGCCCGTGCCCGCCGGGGCGACAGGTCCTCGACAGGGGAGATCGCCGAAATGCTCGCCGGATTCACCGGTCGTCGATGGACCACCGAACGTCTCCACCTGGTCGGCAGCAACATCGGCCGCAGCCGGGGGCCGATCCACTACCGTGACATCGAGTCCTGGGCCCTCGGCAGCGGGAACCCTGCCGGAGCCTGAACGACCCGTGAGGAGGGCGAGGGCCTCGGACCCCGGCACGCACGGCGTCGTGACGCCGACGGTGACCGAGTTGGTCTCGCCGTTCCTCGTCGGGACTTTCACCCTTTGGCTGCCGCCCGCGTCGGGCGTACTGACCTGCAACCTCGGCCCTCGGCCGGCTTGTCGAGGGCCGGCCGAGGGTCCGAGGCCGTCTGCACCGAGTGCCTGACAGTCAGCTGGAGGCGTCCGTCTGCGCGAGGTCCAGCAGACGGAAGAGCCGCTGCCGGTGCTCGTGCGGCTGCCCGAACAGCTGCGACGTCGCATGGGCCCGCTTGAACACCATCTGGGCGTCGTGCTCCCATGTGATCGCGATCCCTCCGTGCAATTGGACCGCCTCCGAAGCCACCTTGTTGAGCGCCTCCGAGCACCACGCCTTCGCGGTGGCCGCACGGTGGCGGAGGTCGGGCTCGGACTGCGCGGCGGACCAGGCCGCCGCCCATGAAGCGGAACGCGCCGTCTCGACCTCGACCAGCATGTCGGCCATCCGGTGCTTCAGCGCCTGGAAGGACCCGATCGGACGGCCGAACTGAACGCGCTCCTTGCAGAAGGCGACCGTCATGTCCAGGCCACGCTGGGCTGCCCCCACCTGCAGCCCCGTCACCGCGACGGCCGCAATGTCGTACAGCGTTTCGAGCAGGTCGGTGGCCTCCAGCGTCAGGGGTGAGGCGGGAACGTTGTCGAACTCCACCCTGGCCAGCTGGAGGGTGGTGTCCATCGCCGGCGTGGGAGTGCGGCGGACTTTGTCGTGGGCGGGATCCACCTCGAACAGGCCGACCTGACCTGCCGCCGGGGAGGCGACGACGAGGAGGACGTCGGCGGCACCGCCGTCGAGGACGAGGGTGGCCGCTCCGGACAGGGTCCAGCCGTCGCCCCGGGAGGCGTGCACATCGCAGCGGTCGGTGTGCCAGCGGGCGTCCTCGCCGGCCCACGCGAGGGCGGCCACGGAGGTGCCTTCGGCGATGCCGGGCAGCAGTCGTTCACAGGCCCCGGCGTTGCCGGACCTCAGCACGGCCTGTGCGGCGACCACGCCCGACCCGAGCAGGGGGGAGGGGGCGAGGGCGGCCCCGAGCTGCTCGAGCACGAGGTGGGCTTCGAAGAGCGAGAAGCCGGCGCCGCCGTACTCCTCGGGGACGGCGAGGCCCGCCGCCCCGATCTGCTCGCACAGCGTCTTCCACAGGCCCTCGTCGTAACCCCTGGCCGACCGGACCGCTTTGCGTACGGAGTCGCTGTCGCTGCGGCGGGCGAGCAGGTTGCGCACCGTGGCCGACAGCTCGTTCTGCTCCTCGCTGAGGGCGAACAGCATCTGGTTGTCCCTTTCAGGAGGAGGTGATGGCGGCCAGGACCCGGGCGCGATGCCAGGACGGAGTACCCCAGGCGCCGACGAGTGCCCGGACCTTCAGGATCCAGAGTCCAAGGTCGCATTCCTCGGTGTAGCCGATCGCGCCGTGCATCTGCAGGGCGGTGCGCGAGGCCAGGTGGGCAGCATCGGACGCAGCCACCTTGGCGGCCGAGACGTCGCGGCCGGCCTCGGGCGCCCCCTCGCCGAGGGACAGGGCGGCGCCGTGGAGCAGGGGGCGCGCGAAGTCGAGTGCCACCCGGACGTCGGCCATCGCGTGCTTGAGCGCCTGGTACTCGCCGATGACCCGGCCGAACTGCTTGCGGGACCTGGTGTGGTCGACGGATTCCGCGAGCAGCCGCTCGCCTGCGCCGAGGAGCTGGGCCGAACAGGCCAGCGCGGCCGTGTCGAGGACGGAGCCGACGACCCCGGCGTCCGGACTGCCCAGCGTCCGGGCGGCCGTGACCGGGAAGAGCCGGCGTGAGCCGTCGACGGAACGGTGCAGGTTGCCGGCGTCGGCCCAGCTCAGCCGGCCGTCCGCGAGCAGCAGGGTGTGCAGGGCGATGTCCGCGTCGAGTGCGAACGGAGTCATGGGAGGGGCGGAGACGGTGATGATCTCCGAGCCTTCCGCGAGCGCCGCCAGGCGCGCGTTCAGTTCGCCGCCGAGAGATGCCAGCAGGGCGGGCGCGACCACGACGGACTCGATGTAGGGGCCGGGGGCGAGATGGTGGCCGAGCCGCTCGAAGGCGACCACGACGTCGATCGGCTCGGCGCCCAGACCGCCGGCGGACTCGGGGACACGGAGGGCGTGGACTCCGATGTCGGCCAGCCTCCGCCACAACTTCAGACCGGTTGCGGAATCGCCGACGGCCCAGGCCCGGGAGATGTCCGGTACGTCGGCGCCGCCGAGCAGGTCGTCGAGCGAGCGGGCGAACCCGCGCTGCTCGTCGGTCAGTGCGAACCTCATCGCCCGTTCCTCCTGTTGTCGCCCTTGGGCAGGCCGAGCAGCCGCTCGGCGACGATATTGCGCTGGATCTCGTTGGTGCCGGCGTAGATCGGCCCGGCGAGCGAGAAGAGGTAGCCGTCCATCCACGCGCCGTCCAGGACCGCGCCGGGGCCGCGCAGTTCGGACTCCGGACCGATCAGGTCCAGTGCGGTCTCGTGGAGCGCGATGTCGAGCTCGGACCAGAACAGCTTGTTCACGCTGCCGTCCGCGCCCATGTCGCCACCGGCAGCCAGCCGGGTGACAGTGCCCCAGGTGTAGAGCCGGTAGGCCTGGGCGGCGATCCAGGCGTCGACGACCCGCTCGCCCAGGTGCGGGGAGTCCTGGCCGCGCTCGCGCCAGAGGGCGACCAGCCGGTCGGCCGCGGCGCAGAACCGGCCGGGGGAGCGGAGCGACAGTCCGCGCTCGTTGCCCGCGGTACTCATCGCCACCCGCCACCCGTCGCCCGGGGCGCCGAGAACGTCGGAATCCGGGACGAACACGTCCGTGAAGAAGATCTCGGCGAAACCGGCGTCGCCGTCGAGTTGCGCGATCGGACGCACGGTGATGCCGTCGGCGGTGAGCGGGAACAGGAAATACGTCAGGCCGCGATGCCGTGCGGCTGCCGGGTCGGATCGGAAGAGGCCGAACCCCCAGTGCGCGAACGAGGCTCGCGAGCTCCAGGTCTTCTGGCCGTTCAGCACCCAGCCGCCGCGGACCTCGTCCCGGACGGCGACGCTGCGGATGGAGGCGAGGTCGCTGCCCGCCTCGGGCTCGGACCAGGCCTGGGCCCAGATCTGTGTGCCGTCCGCCATGGGGCGCAGGAACCGCTCCTGCTGCTCCTTGGTGCCGTGCTCGAAGAGGATCGGTGCGAGCAGGGAGATGCCGTTCTGCGCGACCCGGGTCGGGGCGCCGCTGCGGTAGTACTCCTCCTCGAAGATCACCCATTCCGTGAGCGAGGCGTCGCGTCCCAGGAACTGCTCGGGCCAGGCGACCACCGACCATCTGCCTTCGGCGAGTTCGGCCTCCCACTCACGATGGGCCACGAAGCCTTCCGGGGTGTCCATGGAAGGCAGCGGGGAGGCGGGAACGTTCGCCCGGAGCCAGTCGCGGGCCTCCTCGCGGAACGCGATCTCGCGCTCGCTGAAATCGAGGTTCATGCGGTGCCCCCGGCCTTCGCCGCGGAGTCACGCATCGCCCGGGCGTCCATGCCGGCGAGGGAGTCGACGCCCACTTCGGCGTTGTGGGAGTGGGCGGCGTGGTGCAGGCCGAACACCGAGTCCATGCCGGTGCGCAGGCCCTGCAGGTCCTCGGCCTGGTTGATCGCCTTCTTGGTCAGTGCGAGGCCGAACCGCGGCATCGCACTGATCCGCTGCGCCAGGGCGAACGTGGTCGACTCGAGTTCCTCGCGGGGAACGACGTGGTTGACCATGCCGAGACCGTGGGCGCGCTGCGCGGTGAAGCGGTCCCCGGTGTAGAGGAACTCCTTCGCGGCGCGGGGATTCATCACCCACGGGTGGGCGAAGAACTCGACACCCGGGATGCCCATCCTCACGACGGGGTCGGAGAAGAAGGCGTCGTCGGAGGCGACGATGAAGTCGCACGACCAGGCGAGCATGAGACCACCGGCAATGCAGGCGCCCTGCACCATCGCGATCATCGGCTTGGGAATCTCCCGCCACCGGCGGCACATCCCGAGGTACACCTCGGACTCGCGCGCGAACCGCGAGTCGACGCCCTGCTTGTCGGTGTGGTCCCACCAGATGACGGCCTTGCGCTCGAATGTCTGGTCGATGTCGCGGTCGGGCGTGCCGATGTCATGGCCGGCGCAGAAGTGCTTGCCGTTGCCCGCGAGGACGATGACCTTCACCGCGTCGTCGTCGACCGCCCGCGTGAAGGCGGCATCGAGGGCATAGGTCACCTTGGAGTTCTGCGCATTGCGGTACTCCGGACGGTTCAGGGTCACGACCGCGACCGAGCCGCGAACCTCGTAGGTGACGACTTGCTCCCCGGCGGTCGTCATCTCCTTGGTGGACATGTCAGCTCCTTCGTCTTCTCCGCCCCTGCGGTGGGGTCGGTGGTCCGCATCCGCGTTGCCCGGCGAACTCCGGAGGCCCCGCCCGAAGCTTTACCAAACAAGTGCTTGGTGGGTAGTCTAGGGGATGCTTCTGGCACCTGACCAGAACCGGAGAACCGTCGAGAACTTCGAGGGGCGATCGTGGACCTGACTCACTCAGCGAAGGACGAGGCATTCCGCAGGGAGGCCCGGGACTGGTTGGAGACGAATCTCTCGGGCGACTTCGCCGGACTCCGCGGCCGGGGTGGCACCGGTCGCGAGCACGAGGCCTACGAGGAACGGGTGGCCTGGGACCGGCACATGGCGGCTTCCGGCTGGACCTGCCTCGGATGGCCCACGGAGTACGGCGGCAGGGGGCTCAGCCTGCTCCAGCAGGTGATCTTCCACGAGGAGTACGCCAAGGCCGACGGCCCGGCCCGGGTCAACCACCTCGGCGAGGAACTGCTCGGTCCCACCCTCATCGCCTTCGGTACCCGGGAGCAGCGGAACCGTTTCCTGCCGAAGATCGTCGCCGTCGAGGAACTCTGGTGTCAGGGGTATTCCGAGCCGGGGGCCGGATCCGACCTGGCGTCGGTGTCGACCCGTGCACGCCTGGAACCGGCGACCGGCCCGGGGCGGGAGGACCAGTGGGTGATCGACGGCCAGAAGGTGTGGACGTCGCTGGCCCACCTGTCCGACTGGTGCTTCGTCGTGGCCCGGACCGAACCGGGCTCCACCCGGCACGCCGGGCTCTCCTACCTGCTGGTGCCGATGCACCAGGAGGGAGTCGAGGTCCGTCCGATCCAGCAGCTCACCGGGACCTCGGAATTCAACGAGGTCTTCTTCGACGGCGCCCGGACCGACGCCTCGCTCGTCGTCGGTGAGCCCGGTGACGGCTGGAAGGTCGCGATGGCCACCCTGGGCTTCGAGCGCGGGGTCTCGACGATCGGGCAGCAGATCGGCTTCGCACGCGAACTCGGCGCCGTGGTCAAGATGGCCCGTCGCAACGGCGCGATCGAGGACCCCCTCGTCCAGGACAGGATCACCCGCGCCCACATGGGCCTCGAGGTGATGCGGCTGAACGCACTGCGCACGCTGGCCAGTTCCGGCAGCGGGCCCCAGGGGGCCGAAGCCTCCCTGGCCAAGCTGTTCTGGGGCAGCTGGCACCGCGGGCTGGGAGAGCTCGCGATGGAGGTGGCCGGTGCGTCTTCACTGGTGGCCCAGGCGCCGCCGTACGAACTCGACGAGTTCCAGCGGCTTTTCCTGTTCAGTCGCGCGGACACCATCTACGGCGGCTCGAACGAAATCCAGCGCAACATCATCTCCGAGCGCGTGCTCGGCCTGCCGAGGGAGCCGAAGGCGTGAACGTGACCAAGACGGAACAACCGGCCCCCGCCTACGTCCCGGGACACCACCTGCTCGAAGGAAAGACCGTGGTGATCACCGCCGCAGCCGGGGCCGGCATCGGCTCCGCGGTGGCGCGCCGCTGCCTGGAGGAGGGGGTGAAGGCAGTCGTCCTCGGCGACGTCCACGAGCGCCGCCTCGGCGAGGCCCGGGAAGAGCTGGGCAGGGAGTTCGGGGCGGACAGGGTCGCCACGACCATCTGCGACGTGACCGACGAGGACCAGGTCTCGGCCCTGCTCGACGCCGCCGAGCCGTTCGGCGGCGTCGATGTGATGATCAACAACGCGGGACTCGGCGGCACCGTGTCGGTCATGGAGATGACCGACGAGCAGTGGACCAAGGTCCTCGACATCACCCTCACCGGCACCTTCCGCTGCGTCCGCGCGGCCAGCAACCGGATGGTGCGAGCCGGCAGGAAGGGCGTGATCATCAACAACGCTTCCGTGATCGGCTGGCGAGCCCAGGAGGGGCAGGCGCACTATGCCGCGGCCAAGGCCGGGGTGATGGCGCTGACCCGCTGCGCCGCGCTCGACGTTGCCGGGCACGGGATCCGGATCAACGCGGTCTCCCCGAGCCTGGCCATGCACCCCTTCCTGGCGAAGGTCACGACCGACGAGCTGCTGACCGAGCTGAAGGGCAGGGAGGCGTTCGGGCGGGCCGCCGAACCCTGGGAGGTCGCGAACGTGATGATCTTCCTTGCCAGCGACTACTCGTCCTACATGACCGGTGAGACCGTCTCGGTGAGCAGCCAGCACGCCTGACGGCCAGGGCCTGTTGCGGAAGTCCCGCCTGCCGGGCGGACGACGGGACTTCCGCAACAGGCCCCGGACCCCACCGCGCCCGCGTCGTACAGCCGGAAGAAACCACGCAACGAGGAGACAAACCGTGGCCGAGGCCTACATCGTCGATGCCGTTCGCACCCCCGTCGGACGGCGTGGCGGTTCCCTGTCCGCGATGCACTCCGCCGATCTGGGAGCCCACGCGATCGCAGCCCTGATGCGGCGCACGGAGGTCGATCCGGCCGCGGTCGACGACGTGATCCTGGGGTGCTGCGACACGATCGGCTCGCAGGCCGGCGACATCGCGCGCACGGCGTGGCTGGTGGCGGGGTTCCCCGACCATGTGCCGGGAGTGACGATCGACCGCCAGTGCGGTTCGAGCCAGCAAGCGGTGCACTTCGCCGCGCAGGGCGTGATGTCCGGCACCGCCGATCTGATCGTGGCCGGCGGTGTGCAGAACATGTCCGCGATCCCGATCTCCGCGGCCATGCTGCTCGGCCGGGAGTACGGCTTCAGCACCCCGTTCGCCGAGTCGCCGGGCTGGGTGAAGAGATACGGCGACCAGGAGATCTCGCAGTTCCGCTCCGCCGAGATGATCGCCGAGAAGTGGAACCTGTCCCGCGAGGAGATGGAGCGGTACGCCTGCCGCAGCCACCAGCGGGCCATCGCCGCGATCGACGCCGGCCGGTTCGAGAGCGAGATCGAGCCCGTCGGTGGATTCGACACCGACGAGTGCCCGCGTCGCGACACCTCGCTGGAGAAGATGGCCGGTCTGAACCCGCTCACCGAAGGAAGCCCGCTCACCGCCGCCGTCGCCTCCCAGATCTGCGACGCCGCCTCGATGGTGCTGATTGCCTCCGAGCGGGCGGTCCGGGACCACGGGCTGACGCCCCGGGCCCGGATCCACCACATCTCGGTACGCGGAGACGACCCCGTCTGGATGTTGACCGGCCCGATCCCGGCCACCAAGTACGCCTTGGAGAAGGCCGGAATGACCATCGACGACATCGACCTGTTCGAGGTCAACGAGGCGTTCGCATCCGTCGTACTGGCCTGGGCCGAGGAGACCGGTGCGGACCTGGAGAAGACCAACGTCAACGGCGGCGGCATCGCCCTCGGGCACCCGATCGGCGCCACCGGGACCCGGCTGATGACCACGCTGCTGGGCGAGCTGGAGCGCACCGGCGGACGCTATGGGCTGCAGACCATGTGCGAGGGCGGAGGCCAGGCCAACGTCACCATCATCGAACGCCTCTGATCCCGCCACGGACCGCGGACGGTGAAGGCCGCCCACCCTCTCGGTGGGCGGCCGACAACCGCCCCGGGGCCCCGCGGGGCGCC
>NZ_JBSFFY010000065.1:0-31867 GCF_053596315.1 Streptomyces sp. NPDC001732 | reverse complement strand
CGGAGACGACGAACGCCTGCGCCGTGAGTGCGTGGGTCTTCATCATGGCGTCGATCTGGATGTCGGCGACGGTCTCGAAGCCGGTCATGGTGGACAGACCGGGCCATGCTGCTGCGTGGATCTGCTGGCCCTGGGTGATCAGGGACTGCCGGGCCAGGTTCATGGTGTGCTCCCAGCAGGCCAGGCCGCCGATCCGGCCCAGAGCGCTGTCGAAGACGCTGAGGGTGGCGCCGCCGCCCTGAGCCCACACGATCCGTTCGGCGTAGGTGGGCTGGAGCTTGCGGTGAACCCCGAGAAGGGTGCCGTCGGGTTCGATGAAGACCTGGCTGTTGAAACACGTGCGGGTCCCCGCGAGCCGTTCGCTGACACCGAGAACGACGCCGACCCCGGCGCGGTCACAAGCGGCTTGGACCCGGGCGATCTGCGGACCGGGCACCTCGACGGACGCCTCGGCGTAGGCGGCGTTGGCGCCCTGCTGGTCCAGCGGGGCGTAGGCCTCGATCCAGTACGGGTAACCGGGCACGAAGGTCTCGGGAAACACCAGCAGGTCGATGCCTTCCCGGCCGGCCTGTTCGACGAAGCGGACGACCTTGCCGACGGTCGCCTCGGTGTCCATGAACACCGGAGCGGCGTGCACCGCCGCGACAGTTCGTTTCGTGGAAGTGGGAGATGGCATGTCGGAATCCTCCTCGGAAGTGGAGCGCACCGGCAGGAACAGGCCGTCGAGCGGTCCTTGGGGCGCGCGTCCGGATGCGGATGCACGGGTGAGCGGTGAGCCGGTCACGGAGAAGCCTGCCATCGTTCGCAGCAACACGTGCCTAAGGGCTGTCCCGTAATCCCCGGTGGATCAGCGCGCGGCGTCAGATGCGGTGCATCGCAAGGCGGAGGGGCGTCCGCATACTGGATGTATTCGGACGTTCCGACAACGCAGCGAGGTGCTGTAGCTGTCGTCGCGCGCCCGCCGGGGATTACGGGACAGCCCTTACGCTGACCGGTTCGGACAAGACACGTCAAGGGCCGTCAACTCCTGGCACGGGAGCCGGAGTTCGATACCGGCGCGCCGTCGGCATACTGCTGTGACCGCGTTCCGCCGGGCCGAACGTCACTCGGTGTCGGGCCGGGAGGCGACGTCCTCGACGAGGACGGACCGCAGTACGGGGCCGAGGACGCCCGCCTGCCGGGGCGGCGGGACGTCCTCCTCCAGGATCGCGGCCAGGGTGGCCAGGGTGGACGAACGGCACATCGGTTGGTGCCCCTCGACCGCGAGGTACGGCATCATCGCCAGTGACCACAGATCGGAGGACGGGTCGTCATCGTGGCCGCGCAGCCGTTCCGGGGCCATGCAGTCGGGGGAGCCGATGAGTTCGCCGGTGTTGGTCAGGCTGGTGGCCTCGCGCACGGCCGCGATACCGAAGTCGGTGAGCAGAGGTGTGCCGTCGGCACGTATCAGTACGTTGCCGGTTGGCCAGTCGTATCAGCCAAGTGGGAAACAGCTCAGTGGAAGACGATGGCATGACCGCCGGCCATGCTTGCTCGGCAGGCGCGGTAGAGCTGAAGCCAGGTGAATTTCTCCATGCTGAACGGGGCGTCGGGCTCGAGGTCGGCGAGGGCGGACTCCTCTGCGGCGGAGAGCGTGGCGTCGGCGTTGAGGTGGATGCCGAGTGATGGTGCGACGCCGGCCAGTTCGGCCAGCAGACGCTGGCTGGAGCCGACCATGCCGTGGCCGTCGACGCCCGCCTCCGGCTGGAGGAAGAGCGGCTCGCCGAAGTCGACCGGTATGTAGTAGCCCGAGTTGTCGGAGTGGCAGAGCAGATGGGAAGCGAACATGGCCGTCTCGTCGTGGATCTTCTGGCGGTCGCGGTCGTACTGCTCGTCGTCGACATCCGAGGCGGGGGTGAGGGGTTCGCCGCGCTCGGCGAGCACGAAGACCCGGCGCAGGTGGGTCAGATAGCTGTACGGGAAGCCCGCGGAGACAGCGGGTACGGCGGGCGGATCGCCGATCTCCGGCTCCTGCCAGGCGACACCATTGGCCGCCAGTGCCTCGGTAAGGCGCGCGAACGCGTGACGGTGGTACGCCAGTCCCTCGGCGTCGTTGCGCGCCTGGTCGTCCAGGAGCCCCACGGTGATAGAAAGTCCCATGGCAGCACAGAGTAACGATCACCACTGACAGCGGCCGGACGTCCCGGTGGTCGACGCGGTGAGTTCGCAGTTCGTCCGGGCCGTGGGGGAAACCGGTTGATCTCCGTCCCTGACCGCCCGAAGGACGCCCTCGCCGACTGGATGCGCATTCGTCCTCAGATCTCATGGCCGTATTGGAACAGTGCCCACCGCAGCCATGGACCACCGCACCATCGCGACTGACAGAATGGCCACCGGCAAGACGTGGCAGGGGGATACGGCCCCGTTCTGGCCAGGGGAGATCGGCAAGACGTGGACTGACAGCGTATGTGTCAAGGGGGAGCTGATGACTGTCACCGGGACGAGGGCCGGCCCCGGCATGAGACGGGTGCTGGGACGGATGGGGCGGTGCGTCCTGTCGTACGTCTTGCTGCACCTGGCCGTTTGGACCGTCATCGCGCTGGTGGTCCCGGACTCCACCTTCCTCGGTGGCATGAAGATCGGCCTGCTGATGCTGGCCTTCACCGGCATCCCCACGGTGCTCCTGGCGATCGTGACCGGACTGGCCCACCAGCACATGGAGGTCGCCCTGTTTCGGGCCCTGCTGGTCTTCCCCATGATGTTCTTTGCGCTGCCGCTCATAGGGGCGGCCACGGCCGAGCCGCTGATGCTCCAGGTTATGGCCCAGGTGGCCTTTGCGGTGTGGCTGATGCCCACGCCGCTCGTCCCGGAGAACTGGAAGGGACAGCCCTAGCAAGCCGATCACGGCCCGTAACGTTCGGGCAGATCCCGCCAGGCCGCCCCGGTGGCCCCAGCTTCCACGGGATCCCGTTGACCACCTGTCGGCGATCCCGCCCGGGGCGGGCCCATCCGCGACGGAGCCGGCAACGGCTCGATCACCGACCACGACTCATCAGCCGGCTCATGACGACGTGCAGCGAACGTGTCCGGGCCGGGGGACCGGGTGCCGCATCGGTCAGGGCTCGGCCGCACGGTCCGATGCCGCCGTGGCGAGCATGTTCCGCAGGACCTCGGGGGTCTCCTCGTTGCAGGGCCCCGGGCGCTCGGGGCCGAGACACACGTGGACGGTGTGATCGAGCTCTGCGACCGTGTCGAGCAGCGTGTGCAGCGTCTGGGCGACGTCGGCATGGTCGTTGCCGAACAGCTCGGCATCGACCAGCGGGGCGGTGGTTTGGGCGCGGTGCCGTATCTCCGTCAGCCCCAGGCCGAGGAGGCGGTGGAGTTCGCCCAGATCGGACACCGACGGGCTCGCACGCAGGATCACCACAGCCCGTGCCGCGGAGGGGTTGTCCATGTCCTCAACCTTACGACCCGGGAAATTCGTCTCCGGTTCCTGACGCAGTGACGGGTCTCCCTGCCGAGCGACCCGGACAGCAAGTTCGGCAGCGTCTCCGCTGTCGATCCCTGTGCGATCTACGCGGGCGGCGATTGCACGGCCGTCCCACTGCCGGGCGTGGCAGTGGTGGTCGTGGCGAAGGGCACCTGGGACAGCTCGTGTCGCCTCAGCGCCAGCGCTCGTGATGGATGTCTGCGGAAGCGGCGGTGAGTTTCGCGACCGAGCGCCGGGCGGCGTTGACAGTGACGGTCCGGCAGGCGATACGGGCGAGTGGGAGGTCGCTGGCCGAGTCGGTGTACAGGAGCGCGCCCTCCGGGACGAACCCCAGCGCCCGGACGGCATCGACCTTTGCTTCGCCCACGTTGTGGGTGACGAGTCGGGGCCCTCGGGGGGTGAAGTCGAGCCGGGAAGCGGCCAGAGGGATGCCGTGCAGCCCGACGCCGTCCAGAAACGCACGCGCGAGGCTCTCCTCCGAGGCTGTCGCCACGACGGTCGGACCACGATCGCGGGCGCATCGGCACCTTGCCACGGCCTGTGCGACCGCTGTCCGGGCTGCCATGGTCCGGCCCGTCGCGGCTGCCAGTTCCTCGTACTGGCTGCGGGTCATTCCGCGCAGCGCCAAGGCCACGATCGCCCGGTTCATCGCGGGCTTCAGCGCGCCGTCGGGCGGTGCTGCCGAGGCGAGCAGGAACGGTGGGATCGCAGCGGCGAACCGGAGGGGACGGGTTGCCAGCCGGGCTCTGACCAGCGAGGACATCGTGTCCTTGCTGGTCAGGACGCCGTCGAGGTCGAAGATCGAAGTGATGTCGTTGGCCGGGTTCACTGGGGGACGGCATCGGCTTTCGTCTCGACGGGAAGGTCTGCGGCAGCGAGCGTACTCACCTCGGCGACCACCGTGACAGGGAGCTCTCGCCATGGACGGCACCCACCGGGGCGAGGCCGACGTCGGTACGGCCGAAGATCTCGCGCCGCGCTGCCGCGTCGGCGCCTTCGGCTGCGGAGGATCGATTGCGGTGTCTCGGTCCTGCCACGATGCGCCACCACTCCGATTGCCCGAACATGTGGAAAGTTGACTGTTTCTGCCTGGGATTGTGGATGCGGTGGCCGGAGGGAGTCAAGGGGAGGTCCGGGGAGGGGCCGATGGATTGTCTGCGCGGCCACGACGGAACGACCGGATTTCTCGCGGCGCTCCTGGACGGGGCGGGACACCTGTCGAGTCGGAGGCGAGGGGGCCGTCGGTGCCGGGGGAAGCGGTTGGCTGCGCCGTCCTCAGGCCACGATGACGTTGTCGCCCGCCGCGCCGAGGGCGTCGCTCAGGCCGTCCGGGCAAGGGCTGTCGGTGATGAGGGTGTCGAAGCCGTCGAGTTCGCAGACGCGGTGGGCGGCCGTGCGCCCGAACTTGCTGGAGTCGGCGAGCACGTAACGGTGGGACGCGTTGGCGAGCATGGTGCGCTTCGTTGCGACCTCGTCGAGGTGGAAGTCGGTCAGTCCGTAGGAGGCGATGCCTCCGGAGCCCAGGAAGACGGCATCCGCGCGCAGATTGTCGAAGAACTCGACGGCCTGGGCATTGGAACAGGCCAGGTCGCCACCGCGCAACCGCCCGCCGCTGACCAGGACCTCGACGTGCGGACGGGAGCTGGCTTCGGCGGCCACGAGCAGGGAAGGGGTGGCGATGACGCCGACATGATCGGCGGGCAGCGCACGGGCCACCTCCAGGGCCGTGGTGCCGACGTCGATGACGACTGTCTGGTTGGGTTCGATCAGGGCCACCGCGGCCCGGCCGATGGCCTGCTTCTCGGTGAGGAAAGCGCCCCTGCGCTCGTTGAACGACGCCTCCTCCCCGACGGGCGGCCGGACGGCGGTGGCTCCTCCGTGGACGCGCGCCAGCTCGCCGCGGCGCTCAAGAAGGGCGAGGTCTCTGCGGATCGTCTCGGGGGAGACGCCCAGCAGGCCGGTCAGGTCGTCCGTCGTGATGAATTTGAGCCGAGCGATCTCGGCGACGATCCTGCGGTGACGCTCGGCTGCGAGCACGTCCGGCCCTCCCTGGATGACTGTTTCTGTGGAACCTTGACTGCATTCTAGTGCTCGTGCGACCTCTGGAACGTATCGGTGGCAATCTCAAAATTCTGCGCTTCTCCGCAGCTCAAAGCGTTTTCTGCGGAGGTGAACAGCGTGCGTTCGCCAGAGCGGGAGCGTGAACCCTTGACGGCAAACGGGCAAGGGGTCACACTCTCAGCAGTCAATAGTCCACACAAACGGTCACGAGTGGGCTGTCAACCGGCGTCGAGGTGGCGCGGACCGCGCGTCCTCGCGGCCGTCCCGCGGACAGGCACCAGCGCATCCCTGTAAGGGGGCCTCGATGCCGACCGCATTCGGTTCTTCGATCACCCACTGGCTCCCGTGGCGACGGCGGAGCACTCTGAAACAGGGAACGAGGTCATGGCCAAATCAGAAGCAGGTGCTCAGGCGCCAAGAACGACCGAGGGGCAGCAGGGCGGGGCGAACCAGGTGATGGCGCGGGAGCTGGGCTGGTACGCCTCGTTCTCCGTGGCGTTCGGGTTCGTGTCGATCGCCACAGGGATCTTCACGGCCTACGGCTCGGTGCTCGCCACCTCGGGCCCGCGCGGCATCTGGGCCTGGCCGATCTCCGTGATCGGCCAGCTCTGCGTCGCCCTCGTCTTCGGAGCACTGGCGGCGCGCATCCCGATCAGCGGCTACTCCTACCAGTGGGTGTCGCGGATCGTCGGGCCCGTGTGGGGCTGGATCATGGGCTGGATCTCGTTCGCCTTCCTCGGGGTCGTCGTGGTCGCCGTGGACTACACGATCGCCTCCACGATTCTCCCCGAGCTGTTCCAGTACATCGGCACGACACAGAACGCCTGGGTCATCACGGCCGGCGTGGTCCTGCTGCAAGCCCTGCTGGTCGCCGCGTCCACACGCATCACCCACAAGGTCAACAGCGCGGCAGTGACGGCGCAGCTCATCGGCATGATCGCGCTGACGGTGCTGCTGTTCGCGGTGGGCTACTTCACCGGCAAGCTCGACTTCACCCACCTGTTCGAGACCGGGACGATTCCGGAGAGCGGCTACTACGGCCTGGGCGGCGGAACCCACGCCGGCCCCTTCGCCCTGGCGTTCCTGCTCGGCGCGTTCACCATCGTCGGATTCGAGTCCGCGGCAAACCTGGCGGAGGAGACCAAGAACCCCGCCCGTGTCATCCCCAAGGCGATGGTCCAGGCCGTCCTCTCCCTGGGCGTTCTCGGCTTTCTCTTCCTGATCGCCGTGACCGCCGCCGTCGGCCGGGTCGACGGCGCCGCAGAGTCGGCCACCCCGGTGGCCACCGTGATCACCGCAGTGCTCGGATCCGTGGTGGGGAAGGCCCTCCTGGTCCTCGTCGTGGTCTCGATCTTCTCCTGCGGACTGGTGATCACCCTCAGCGGAACCCGCCTGGTCTACGCGATGTCCAGGGACGAGCGCTTCCCCGGCTGGCGCCTGCTCAAGCGCATCCATCCCCGGACGGCGACGCCGCTGAACGCCACCGTGTTCATGATGCTCATCGCGCAGATCGTCCTCGCGGTCTTCTCCCGTTCCACCGACGCCCTGTTCCAGCTGTTCTCCGCCGCCACCCTGCTGCCCGCCGTCATCTACGCCGGCACGGTCGCGATGTACGCGGTCAAGCGCTCCTCCCTGCCGCCGTCGCGCGGCTTCTCCCTGGGACGGTGGGAGGTCCCCGTCCTGCTTCTGGCCGCGGTCTGGCTGGTGTACGAACTGCTCATCTTCCGGGACGCCTCCTTCCGCGGGCCCTGGGCCTACGTCCTGGTGCTGTGCGGCATCGGCGCCGTCTACCTGGCCGCGCTCCTCGTCCGGCGCGGTCGCGCCGCCCTGACCATGCCGGACATGGCCGACGTCGACCGCGCCCTGGACAACGCCACCGCCCCCTCCGCGGTCGACCCGGAAGGGGTCCCGCGATGACCACGATCCTCGCCATCGACCAGGGCACCTCGGGCACCAAAGCCATCGTCGTCGACGCCGAGGACGGAACGGTCGCCATGGCCGAGGAGACCATCCGCCCCACCTACCTGCCCGGAGGAGGCGTCGAACAGAATCCGCACGAACTGCTCGATTCCGTCCTCACCGCCGGCCGCCGGGCCGTGAGCATGGCCGGTCGGCCCATCGATGGGGTGGCCCTGGCCAATCAGGGCGAGACCGTCCTGGCCTGGGACGAAGCCACCGGGACACCGCTGTCCCCGGCGATCGTCTGGCAGGACAGCCGTGCGCAGAGCATCTGTGCCGAGCTGGCCGAACACCGCGAGACCGTCGCGCAGCGCACTGGTCTCGTTCTCGACCCGTACTTCTCCGCGCCCAAGATGGCGTGGCTGCGCCGCAACCTCACCCGTGACGGGGTGGTGACCACCACCGACACCTGGCTCGTGCACCACCTGACAGGCGAATTCGTCACCGACGCCTCCACCGCCAGCCGTTCCCTGATCTTCGACCTGGACGGCGCGGCGTGGGACGGGCAGCTCGCCGACCTGTTCTCCCTCGGCGACGAGCGGCTGCCGCGCATCGTCGGCAGCGACGAGGTGGTCGGCACCACGCACGCCTTCGGGCAGGAGATGCCCGTGGCCGGCCTGATCGTCGACCAGCAGGCCGCTCTGGTCGCCGAGGCATGCCTGGAGCAGGGCACGGCCAAGTGCACCTACGGCACGGGCGCGTTCCTGCTGGCGAACGCAGGACCGGACCCCGTGCGCTCCAGCGCGGGCCTGACGACGTCGGTGGCCTGGCAGGCCGCGGGACAGACCCTGTACTGCGTGGACGGCCAGGTCTACACCGTGGCCTCGGCCGTGCGCTGGCTGCAGGACCTCGGACTTCTCCGGTCCGCCACCGAAATCGACGCGCTGGTCGCGGAGGACAGCGAAGGCGCCATGTGCGTCCCGGCCTTCGCCGGACTCGCCGCTCCGCGGTGGGCCTCCGAAGCCACGGCCTCCCTCACCGGCCTCACCCTGGCCACCCGCCGCGAGCACCTCGTCCTGGCCGTACTCCAGGGCATAGCCGCCCAGGTCACCGAGCTGACAGCCCTCGTCGGCCGCGACCTCGGCCGCCCCCTGAACAGGCTGCGAGTCGACGGCGGACTGACCAACTCCGCCGCCCTCATGCAGGCCCAGGCCGACATCGCCCAGCTCCCCGTCGACATCTACCCCAACGCGCACGCCACCCCCCTCGGCGCCGCCGCGCTCGCCCGCTGTGCCCTCGACCCCGCCCTCAGCCTCGAAGAGGCCGTCGGTGACTGGCAGCCGGCGACCGTCTACGAACCCCGATGGTCCGAAGACCGGGCCCAGGAGTTCCGCACCACATGGGCACAGGCCGCCGAGGCGTGTGCCACCAAGGGAGACCACTCATGACCCCCACCCCCCACCGTCCTCACCCCGAGGTCTTCGACGTCGTGGTGATCGGAGGAGGCATCGTCGGCTCGGCCGTCGCCCGCGAACTGTCCGGCTACGACGTCTCCGTGGCGCTGCTCGAAGCCCGCGACGACGTCGGAGACGGAACCAGCAAGGCCAACACCGCCATCCTGCACACGGGCTTCGACGCGAAACCGGGCACTCTGGAGTCCCGGCTCGTGGCTCGCGGCTACCACCTGCTGAGCGACTACGCCGAGGCCACCGGCATCCCCGTCGAGCACACCGGCGCCGTGCTGGTGGCCTGGAACCGGGAAGAGCTCGACGCCCTGCCCGGCCTGAAGGAAAAGGCCGAGGCCAACGGCTACGAGCACTGCCGCATCGTGGACGCGGACGAGGTGTACCGGGTCCTGCCCGAGCTGGGCGAGGGCGTGCTCGGCGGCCTGACCGTTCCCGACGAGTCCATCATCTGCACCTGGACCACCAACCTCGCCCTGGCCACGGACGCCAGGCAACGCGGGACGACGATCCTGCTCGAACACGCCGTGACCGGCATCGACGTGGGCGACGACGTGACGACGTTGCACACCGCCCGGGGCGACGTACGAACCCGCTGGGTCGTCAACGCGGCAGGCCTCGGCGCCGACACGATCGACCGGCTCCTCGGCCACGACCGCTTCACGGTCACCCCCCGCCGCGGCGAGCTGTTCGTCTTCGACAAGCTGGCACGGTCCAAGGCCGACAGGATCGTCCTGCCGGTGCCCTCCTCCCGCGGCAAGGGCGTGCTCATCTCCCCGACGATCTACGGCAACGTCATGCTCGGCCCCACCGCCGAGGACCTCACCGACCGCACCGACACCGCCACGTCCGAGGACGGTTACGACTTCCTTCTCGGCAAGGGCGCGCGGCTCATGCCGAGCCTGCTCACCGAGGAGGTCACCGCCAGCTACGCCGGACTGCGCGCCGCGATCGACCGCGACGACTACCTCATCGAAGCCACCCCCGAACAGCGGTACCTCCTCGTGGGCGGCATCCGCTCCACCGGACTGACAGCGGGCATCGCCATCGCCGAGCACGCCGCCGGGCTCCTGGCGGAAGCCGGTCTCGGGCTCCGCGCCCGCGACGACCTGCCCGCTCCGCCCCGGATGCCGAACCTCGGCGAAGCCACCACGCGCCCCTATCAGGACGCCGACCTCATCGCCGAGGACGCCGCCTACGGCACCATCGTCTGCTTCTGCGAACGGGTCACCGAGGGCGAGATCCGGGACGCCTGCCATGCCCCGGTGCCCGCGCGCAGCCCGGAAGGGCTGCGCCGGCGCACCCGGGCCATGAACGGCCGCTGCCAGGGCTTCTTCTGCGGCGCGGCCGTCGCGGCCCTGCGCACCCGACACCAGACCGACGACGGCTGCTGCAGCCAGCACAAGGACAACCGATGACCCACCAGCTGCCCCTTGTCGAGCCCGACGTCCTCATCGTCGGAGGCGGCCCCGCAGGGCTCACCGCAGCCGCCGAACTCGCCGACCGCGGTGCCGGGCAGGTCCTGGTCGTCGACCGGGAGAAGCAGGCCGGCGGCATTCCCCGGCACAGCGACCACACCGGATACGGCCTGCGAGACCTGCGCCGTGTGATGACCGGCCCCGCCTACGCCCGCCACTTGGCCGACCGGGCCGCACGGTCCGGAGCGGAGATCCGCACCAGCACCATGGTCACCGACTGGTCCGACCAGCACACCGTCGACGTCACCAGCCCCGGGGGCCGCTACCGGATCCGGGCCCGAGCCGTCGTCCTGGCGACCGGCGCCCGCGAAAGGCCCCGCACCGCACGCCGCATTCCCGGAGACCGCCCCCATGGGGTCTACACCACCGGACAACTCCAAAACCTCGTCCACCTCCACCACCAGCCCGTCGGCGAACAGGCCGTCATCGTCGGTGGCGAACTGGTCAGCTGGTCCGCGGCCATGACCCTCCGCGAAGCCGGCTGCACCCCCGCGCTCATGATCAGCGAGTACCCGAAGGCAGAGTCCTACGGCGCCTTCAACACCGTCGGCCGCACCATCCTCCGCGTTCCGGTCGCCACCCGCAGCCGGGTCACCCGGGTCATGGGCAAGGGCCGGTGCGAGGCTGTCGAGATCGAGCACCTCGACACGGGCAAGCGCCGAATCGTCGAATGCGACACCGTAGTCTTCACCGGCGACTGGATCCCCGACCATGAACTCGCGCGCTCCGCGGGCATCACCCTCGACGAACGCACCCTCGGCCCCCTCACGGACACCGCGCTGCGGACCAGCCGACCCGGAGTCTTCGCCGCCGGAAACATGCTCCATCCCGTCGACACCGCAGACGTGGCCGCCCTCGACGGCAAGCACGTCGCCCAGCAGGTCATCGACCACCTGGACGGAAGGCGTGCACCGGCCGAGGGGGTCCGGCTGATCGCCGACGCCCCGTTCCGCTGGATCGCACCGCAGATCCTCCGCCCCGGCGATCCGGCTCCGGCCCGCGAGCGGCTCCTGCTCTGGACGGACGAGTTCGTCCGCTTCCCCAGGGTGACGGTCCGCCAGGACGGCCGTACCGTCGCCCGCCGGACCCTCGCCTGGCCTGCGGCCCCCGGCCGGGTCTTCCGTATTCCGTCCTCGGTCCTCGACGGGATCTCCCACACCGGAGGCCCCGTCCACATCACCATCTGCTGATCGTCTCGGAATGAGCTTCGGAGCCGTTTCGAGCAGATGACGCCGAAGGCGGCAGTACCTGGCGCAGTCGTGGCCGCGGTCGGCGAACAGCCGGCCCGGCTGGGGCCCGGCCGGGGCCCGGCCGGGCATGGACCCCGCGGATGTCGAACGGCACTGTCAGTGGCACGAGGTAGCTTCGGAGGTGTTCGGGATCACGGGGTGAGAGGGGTGAATTCGTGGGTGTCAGGCATGCGTTGAGCGTCGTCCTGGTCGACGTCAACGACGAGGTGGTGAGGGCCTGGCGGTCCGCGTTCGCGGATACGCCGGAGGTCCGGATCAGGCGGGGTTCCCTCCTCGACGTGGACGCCGACGCCTGGGTCTCCCCCACCAACGAGCGTGGCCGGATGGACGGCGGGGTCGACGCCGTCGTCAAGCGGTACCTCGGCGCGGGCATCCAGGTGCGGGTGCAGCGGGCGATCCGCGACCGGTTCGGCGGACGGCTGCCGGTGGGCAGCGCGGTGTGCGTCCCGTCCGGGGCGGACGTACCCCGGTATCTGATCTCGACGCCCACCATGCGCCAGTCGTCGCAGAACGTCAGCGACACGATGAACGTGGCCCTGGCCTGCGCGGCCGCCTTCCAGGCGGTGCATCTGCAGAACCGGGCGAAGCCGGGCAGCATCCGGTCGGTGGCCCTCGTCGGGATGGGCGCGCAGACCGGGCAGGTGCCCGCGAAGGTGTGCGCCAACCTGATGTGGACGGGCTACACCCTCTTCCACGACCACGGTTTCGCGAACTACGACGAGTTGCGGGCCGCCGTGCTGGGGCAGCTCGACGACATCGAGGGAGCGGGGTCCGCACGGCGGGTCCGGATCAACGTGCCGCAGCGGCCTTCCTTTCGTCACTGACCCGAAGACCTCGCAGGCCGGTGCCGCGCAGGGCGCGGACACCGGCGACGAATCTGCCGCATCTGTTCAGCATGCCGGGGCGCCCGTGGAGGCGGCCGGTTCGAGTACCGGGAGTTCCACCCTCGTGAGTGATGTCGACGTGACGGCCGCAGGCGGTGCCGGATCCCCGGCCGGGGATCCGCTGGGACTGGCAGACCTGTTCACCGGCGGCGGCGAGCCGTGGCTGCCGTTGCTCGGACCGGTGATCGAGGCGCAGCCGGGAGCCGCCGACTTCATCGGCCCGAAGCGCAGCCCGGAGGTCGTTCCGGTGCGCGAACTGACGTTCCAGGCGTTGAAGCCGCATCCGCCGGAGAAGTGGAAGGTGGTCGTCTTCGGACAGAACCCCTATCCGCGGGCGGAGAGCGCCACCGGCATCGCGATGTTCGACAACACCTTCAACGACTGGAAGGACAGCCAGTTCGGCCGGGTCGTGAGCATCCGCTGCCTCATCAAGGCGGCCGCGATGTGGAAGTACGGCATCGTCAAGAAGACCCCGATCGCCGACGTCCGCGCCCTGCTGAAGAAGGAGGACACGGTCCAGCCGCCCGAGTGGTTCCAGGCGATGCTCACCCAGGGTGTGCTGCTGCTGAACGCGTCCCTCACGGCGAGCGCGGACGGGGCGATGGCCACCGATCGGCACACGTTGTTCTGGCGCCCCGTGGCCGAGCAGATCGTCGAGGAGATCCTCCGGGCGAAGCAGGACGCGGTGGAGGAGGACGACCGGGGGGTGGTGTTCGCCTGGTGGGGCGCGCACGCCCGGAGCCTGAAGAGGGTCGTCCAGCGGCTGGAGAAGAAGTACCCGGGGGTGCAGGTCCGTCACCTGGACCACGCCAATCCGGCCGCGCAGGGGGATCGGTTCTGCGAGGGCGACCACTTCGCCCAGGTGAACGACGCCCTGGCGACGGTGGGGGCCGAGCCGGTCGACTGGCTGCCGCAGAAGGGCTGGGACCAGGGGACGGGCGGGACCGACGGGCCGGAGGAGGGTGGTGTCGCGCAGCGGATGGGGGCGTTCATCGCGTCCACCATGGAGTTGCACCAGCTGTATCTGGAGCGGCTCACCAGCGTCAAGGACGAGGGCCTCGTCCTGCCGCCCGTCACCGGGGTGTTCGACACACCGCTGATGGACTTCCGGAAGGCCGTCGAGCCGGTGTCGCAGGTGCTCGGACACCTGGATCGGCACATCGATCTGTCGAGCCGTTTCGGGGAGACGAAGGCCGCGGAGGCCGTGTCCGCGGGCGCGCCGTCCGGGGAGGCCGTGGGCGCCTTGTCGGCCGACGCGATCTCGGCCCTCCACCTGTACACGTGCGAGTCGGGCTTCTACCGCGAGATCAACGCCGTGCTGCGCTCGTCGGACCGTGAGCGCGTGGTGCCGTACCTGCCGTACCTGCGGTTGCTGTTCTCGGCGATGGAGGCGCTGCCGGCGCAGACGCGGCCGTTGTGGCGTGGTGTGGCGCTGGATCTGCGGTCCCAGTACCCGCTGGGGCGGACGGTGACGTGGTGGGGCGTGTCGTCGTGCACGTCCGAGCTGGGTGTGGCCCGCGCGTTCCTCGGCGGGCGGGGCCGGCGGACGTTGTTCGAGGTGACGCCCGCGCGGGCGGTGGGGATCCGGCGGTTCTCCGCGTTCAAGGGCGAGGAGGAGTACATCCTCGCGCCGGGGACGCAGCTGAAGGTGACGGGCGTGAAGGCCGAGCGTGGGGGCCTGTGCACCGTGCGGCTGACCGAACTGGAGGGGGCCGGCCTGGTGTCGTGACGCCCCGGACCAGACATACGAGCGCCCCGGCCGAAGTGGCTGGGGCGCTCGTCTCGCTGTCGGAGCTCCCGGTCTCGGGTTGCGGCGAGCTGGTCACTCGACCCAATCAGGACAGGATCAGGGCTCGGAGTGCACATGGGAGTTCTTCTCGTCCGGTCCACGTCTGTGACAGACGAGCCATCGGCCACGGACCTCGCGCAAGAACCCACTTGGCGGACCACCGCGACCACTGCTACGTTTTCGGAGGCCGTGCAGGAGAACAAGGAGGTGGTACCCGTGAACGCAGTATCGACATGGGTGCTCCCCTCCGGGGCCACGGTCGGACGATAGGCAGGTCGTCCGGGAGCGCCGCTCTGAGCACTCCCGAAAGGCACGACCATGCATTTCACTTCTGAGCAGCGTCTCGACGACGGCGTCATCGAGCGCGAATTCACCCTCGGCGAGATCCCCGGCATCCTGTGGACGCCCGCATCTGCGTCCGCATCCGCACCGGTGCCGCTGATCCTGCTCGGCCACCCTCCCCTCGGGCTGCGCAAGATGTACTCCCGGCTGGTGGACCGAGCCCGGCACTCCGCGGCGGAGGGTTTCGCCACGGCCACCATCGAGCTCCCCGGGAGCGGTGGACGGCCCCGTTGGGAGGCCGCCGAGCAGGCCCGCGCCGACCTGCGCCGGGCGCTGGAGGCCGGCGAGCCGGTCAGCGACGAAATCGTCGACGCCCTCATCCTCCCGCTGGTCGACAAGGCGGTCCCGGAATGGCAGGCCGCCCTGGACGCCCTCCTTTCGCTGCCCGAGATCGGCGGCCCGGTCGGATACTCGGGGGGAGTGATCTCCATCGGCATCCGGCTGGCGGTGGTCGAGCCGCGCATCGTGGCCGCCGGTCTGTTCGCCGGGAGTTTCGTGCCTCGCGCCATGTTCGAGGAGGCCCGTCAGGTCACCATTCCGCTGCACGTCCTGCTGCAGTGGGACGACGAAGGGAACGACCGGCAGGCGGCCCTGGATCTGTTCGACGCCTTCGGTTCCAAGGAGAAGACCCTGCACGCCAACATGGGTGGGCACACCGGCGTCCCGCAGTACGCGGGGGACGCCGCGGGCCAGTTCTTCACCCGGCACCTGAAGTGAAGCCGGGCCGTCAGGCCACCAGCAGACGGTAAGCCGTGCTGAGCAGGATGCTGTGCGCCGAGGGAAGGTCCCGGCAATCCTCTGCTGTTCGTGCCGTGGGCCCCTGCCGGTTCGGCAGGGGCCCACACTGCCCGGAGCCATGAGCAGTTCGAATCGGCGCAGCGATCGACGGGCCGCTCTGGCGGGCCCGGCTCGCCGGGCCCGCCCCCGGGTGCTCGACGTGCTTGCACGGCACCCCCAGATGCCTCTCACCGGCATAAAATTGACGTACCGGTCAGATCGGTCGCCCAACCCTCCGGCGTCACGTACACGTACGGCACTCGCAGCGCCGTGCTCCCGGTCTCGCGCAGCCACGGATAGCGGCCTCGACCCCGCGCCGTCGGTACGCCCTCGCCGGATCGATCACCCGCAACCGCACGAACCCGGCCGACATCGCCGGATCGCGTTCCTCGCTGAACCGCAGCGCCCCGAGAGCCTTCGTGAGGGTCGGGCGGGAATCGGAGGTGAGCATTTCGTCCGCCTCCTCGTCCGGCCCGAGGGGCAACACCAGGCGGTTGTGACGGAGCGTGGTGAGGCTGTCGTCCACGGCCACCTGACGTCGGGCCAGGAGAAACCGCAGTCGCCGACAGCACCAGCCATCCGTTGCACACGTACGGCGCTCAGCCACGCGCGCCTCTCGTCAGGAGCTCGTAGCCTTGGTTCATGGCGGAAGCCACATCCGACAGCGGACCGGACCACAACCGCAAAAAGGGTGACGTCCCCGGGCGAACCCCTTCCGGCGGCTCGGCGCTCACGACCCCCGCGGCCGAGAGCGGCGCCGGAGCCATCCAGCTCCCCGCATGGACCAAAGCCCTCGGCTGGTTCGGTGTCGTTGGGCTGATCTACCTGCTGATCGGTGCCGTGAGCATCATCAGTCGCAGCTTTGCGGGGCTGGGAGCAGCGACGCGGCGCACACCATGTTCGCCTTCGCCGCGCACCCGTGGGTCAGGCTGAGCGTCGGCGTTCTCGGTACGGTCCTGATCCAGTCGTCGACCACGACGACGGCCATCGCTGTCACCGCCGTGGGGTCGGGCGCATTGCCCATCCAGGGCGCGATCCCCATCATTCTGGGCGCGAACGTCGGCACCACCGTGACGACGAGCCTGGTCGCACTGACCTTCATCGGCGACCGCACAGAGTTCCGCAGGGCACTGGGCGCCTCGACCGTCCATGACTTCTACAACTGGCTCGCGCTGCTGATCTTCTTCCCGATCGAGCTGATCTGGCATCCGCTGAAACACATCAGCGGGACGCTGACCAATGCGCTGTACGGCACGGACTGGCTGCCGAACCCGGCCCACTTCAACTTCGTCCGGGCAGCCACCAGGCCGGTGGAACACGCAGTGATCCACGCGACCTCGCACGTCAGCAGCACACTCGGTCCGCTGTTCACCATCGTGATCGGCGCCGTGCTGATCCTGGTCGCCGTCCGATACCTGGGAAAGCTGCTCAAACTGCTCACGGTCGGCAGGGCCCGCGACATTCTGATCAAGGCCGTCGGCCGCAACGCCTACCTCGCCATGGCGTCGGGCATGGGAGTAACCGTCGTCACCCAGTCCTCGACCATCACCACGTCCGTGCTGGTCCCCTTCGCCGGAACAGGCATCCTGACACCGGCACAGGTGTATCCCGTCGTCGTCGGCTCCAACCTCGGCACGACGTTCACGGTGGTCTTCGCGGCGTTCGCAGGCGTCGGACAGGACGCGAAGATCGGCCTGCAGGCAGCCTTCGTGCATCTGATCTACAACCTCTTCGCGATCGTCGTGATCTACGTGATACCGCTCCTGCGCCCCGTGCCGCTGTTCTGCTCCCGCTCCTCCCACGGCCGTCAGCAGGCCGCGCCGCCCGATGGCGGGGCGTTTCCCGGTGTTCCCGGCAGGTCCACTGTCCCCGCTAGGGTCACACGACAGGCACATACAAAGCCTCCTTGAGTTTCCTCGGCGTCGCCTCCACTCGACGCCCCGCAAATTCCGGACCGGTCGTTCAGTCCAACGGTGGGGACTGTCACGCCACCGAAAAGGGCCGCTCAGGCCGCCGCGCGGCGGCCCGCCAGGGTGAGGGCCACATCGACGATCATGTCCTCCTGGCCGCCGACCAGGCCCCGTCGGCCGCACTCCAGCAGGATGGCGCGGACGTCGACGCCGTAGTGGGCCGACGCTGTCTCCGCGTGGCGCAGGAACGAGGAGTAGACGCCTGCGTAGCCCAGGGTGAGGGTTTCGCGGTCCACGCGGACGGGGCGGTCCTGGAGCGGGCGGATCAGGTCGTCCGCCGCGTCCTGCAACCGGAACAGATCACAACCGTGTCGGAGGCCCGAGAGGTTCGCCACCGCGATGAACGCCTCCAGGGGGCAGTTGCCCGCACCCGCACCGTGGCCCGTCAGGGAGGCGTCCACGCGACGCACTCCGTTCTCCACGGCCACGATGCTGTTGGCCACCGACAGCGAGAGGTTCTCGTGGGCGTGGATGCCGATCTCGGTGGCGTCGTCCAGGACGTCGCGACAGGCCCGGACGCGCTCGGCCACGTCGTTCATGGTGAGCCGGCCGCCGGAGTCGGTGACGTACACGCAGTGCGCGCCGTAGGACTCCATCAGCCTTGCCTGCTCGGCGAGTCGGGCCGGTCCGGCACGGTGGGAGAGCATCAGGAAGCCGGACACGTCCATGCCCATCTCGCGGGCCGCGGCGACGTGCTGCGCGGAGATGTCCGCCTCGGTGCAGTGGGTGGCCACCCGAACCGAGCGGACCCCCAGGGCGTACGCGGTCCTCAGGTCCTGGGTGGTGCCGACGCCGGGCAGCAGCAGGGTGGTCAGCCGGGCCCGTTCCAGGACCGAGGCCGCCGCCTCGATCCACGCCCAGTCGGTGTGGGAGCCGGGGCCGTAGTTGAGCGAGCCGCCCGCGAGGCCGTCGCCGTGGGCGACCTCGATGGCGTCGACGCCGGCGGCGTCCAGCGCACGTACGACCTGTTGTACGTCCGCCGGGGTGATCCGGTGCCGAACGGCGTGCATGCCGTCCCGCAGGGTCACGTCCTGGACGAAGATGCTGTTGCTCATTCCGTCACCTCGCAGGCACCGGCCGCGCGGGCCGCGATCCGCTCGGCCACCCCGAGGGCGGCCGAGGTCATGATGTCGAGGTTGCCCGCGTAGGCCGGGAGGTAGTGGGCGGCGCCCTCGACCTCCAGGAACACGGACACCTGGTGGGTCGGCCGGCCGGCCGCGCCCTCGGCGAGCAGGGTCTGCACCGGCTGGTCGCCGGGGACCGGGGTGATCTGCACCCGCTGCTTGAGCCGGTAGCCGGGGACGTAGGTCGCCACCTCGGCCACCATCGTGGCGACGCTCTCCTCGATCGCGGCGTGCAGGGCGGCGTCGGGCGTCTCCACGAGGCAGAGCACGGTGTCCCGCATGATCAGCGGCGGCTCGGCCGGGTTGAGGACGATGATCGCCTTGCCACGGTCCGCGCCGCCCACCTCGACCAGCGCCCGGGACGTGGTCTCGGTGAACTCGTCGATGTTGGCGCGGGTGCCGGGACCGGCCGACTTCGAGGCGATCGAGGCGACGATCTCCGCGTAACGCACGGGCACCACCCGGGAGATCGCGGCGACCACCGGGATGGTGGCCTGGCCGCCACAGGTGACCATGTTGACGTTTGGAGCGTCCAGGTGCTCCTCCAGGTTGACCGCCGGGACGACGTACGGGCCGAGAGCCGCCGGGGTCAGGTCGATCAGGCGCTTGCCGAGCGGTGTCAGCTTCGCCGCGTTGGCACGGTGTGCGCCCGCCGAGGTGGCGTCGAAGACGATGCCGATCTCGTCGAAGCCGGGCAGTCCGATCAGCCCGTCGACGCCCTCGTGCGTGGTGGGCACGCCGAGCCGTCCGGCGCGCGCCAGACCGTCGGACGCCGGGTCGATGCCGACCATGGCGCCCATCTCCAGGTGCCGGGAGGTGCGCAGGACCTTGATCATGAGGTCGGTGCCGATGTTGCCGGAGCCGATGATCGCGACCTTGGTGCGTGGGGTGCCATCCTCTGTACGTGTCGTCATGCCGTTCCCTCCCTCATGGTGGTGGTGACCGTGCCGAGGCCGGTGATGGTCGCGGTGACCTGTGCGCCCGGTGCGAGCGGGCTCATCGGGCCGAGGGCGCCGGAGAGCACCACATGGCCGGCCCGGAGCGGATCGCCCAGGTCGCGTGCGGTGCGGGCAAGCCAGAGCAGTGCGGTGAGCGGGTCGCCCAGGCAGTCCGCGCCGGTGCCCTTGGACACGGTCCGGCCGTCGACGGTCATCTCCATCACGGCCGTACGGGGTTCGAACTCGTCGAGGGGGCGGCGCTGTCGGCCGAGGACGAAGGCGCCCGCGGAGGCGTTGTCGGCGACCGTGTCGGCCAGGGTGATGTCCCAGTCGGTGACGCGGCTGCCGCAGATCTCCAGGGCGGGGACGGCGTGGTCGACGGCGGCCCGCACCCGGGCCGGGTCCAGTGGGCCTTCGGCCAGGTCCTCGCCCAGGACGAACGCGATCTCGGCCTCGACCCGGGGCTGGAGCACGGACGCGTAGGGCACGGTGTCGCCGTCCGGGTGGCCCATCTCGTCCAGCAGGATGCCGAAGTCCGGCTGGTCCACGCCGAGTTGCTGCTGCACGGCGGGCGAGGTCAGCCCGATCTTGTGGCCGACGACGCGTGCGCCGCGGGCCAGGCGTGCCGCCGTGAGCCGCTGCTGCACGGCGTACGCGGCACCGATGTCGGTGGTGCCGATCAGGTCCCGGACCGGGGCGCACGGGACGCGGGTGGCGGCGGCGGAGAGGAGACGGGCGGCTGCCTCCGCGACGGCCTGCGGTGTTCGGGTGGTGTCAGTCATCGCTCGGATTCCCCTGGACGAAGTCGATGACCAGCCGGTTGAACTCCTCGGCGTGCTCGATCATCGCCCAGTGCCCGCAGCGGTTGAGCACGACCAGACGGGAGTCGGGGATGTTCGCCAGCAGGAACAGGGAGCTCTCGAAGGAGACCACCCGGTCGTCGCGGCCGTGGATGAGCAGGGTCGGCACGGCGATGTCGCGCAGCCGGGCCGGGTCAACCCAACGCGGCAGCGGTGCCCCGTGCGGGAGCCCCGCCACGTAGTTGGCCAGGTGCTCGGGGCGAGCGAGGGCCGCCTGGGAACGGGCCTCGCACAGCTCGGGCGTTTCGCCCCGGGCTCGCGGTCTGTCAGGCAACAACTCCGCCCGCGTTGTGGATCAGCCGCTGGAGCACCTTCACCGTGGTGACGTAGTCGGCGTCGTCGATGCCCTCGTGGAGGGCGGCACGGATCGCGGGGGCGTTGCGGGCCAGGTCGACGCGGGCCTGTTCCCCCTCCGCGGTGAGCCACAACCGGTCCTCGGCATCACGGGTCAGCCAGCCGTGTTCGAGGAGTTTCTCGGCCTCCGCCGCCAGGTCGTCCTCGGGGCGGATGTAGGAGGCCATGGCTTCCTGCAGCTCGGGCAGGGTCATTCCCTTGCCGTCGGGCGAGATGTCGTTCGCCGACAGGTTGCGCAGCAGCCAGAACTGGGGCTGGGTGTAGCCCTTTTCGGCCTGCTGGGCCCGGGTGTACGCAATGAGCGCCTCGTAGGCGACACCGGTCCAGTACGCGGCGGGCTGTCCGGCGAGTTCGGCATCGGAGATCTGCTGGGTTGTCATGAGATGTCCCCTCCGGGTGCTTCAGTGTGGAGCCCGCACACCGTGCAGGTCATGCGGGGACGGTATGACCTCAAGTGCGGTTGAGGGCAAGCGGGTGATCTTCCGAACGACCGTCGGTACGGTAACGAGGAACCCTGCCTCCGGCTCTCGTGGATCGCTCATGGAGCCGCTGGAGGTTTTCCCGTAAACACCTGGTCGCAGGTGGGATGGTCTTGCGATGGCCGGCGTGGTCACTGCATCGGAGTCGTCCTGGACAGCCCCGTTTGCCGGGCTGAGCCCGCGCCGCTTCGGCAAGTTGGTGACTACCGTGCGCCGCGAGAGCGTGGCCGACGGGTATCACGGCCGGTCGTGGAGCCTGTCGCTGGAGGGCCGGATGCTGCTGGTCGTTGTGTTGTGTTTTTGCTGGTCAGGGGTGTTCTTCCTGCCGCACCTGATCCTCCACCCGGCCGTGCGCGGCCGACCCCTGTTCCAGGTGTGCGGTGAGTTTCTCCGGACAGCGCGGGGAGAGCGGGCAGCGGCTTCCGCTCGCGCCACGCGAGGCCAGGGCCCGCCCGCCGCCCTCCCGCCACAACTGGTGCCACCGGTAAGCCGGCTTCCGGCTCACCCGCAGCTGCCGTGCCACCTCCGGCGGCTTGATCTCCTGCTCGAACAACTCGGCCGCCTGTACCCGTACGGCCTCGCGGTGCCGATGCCCCGCAGGCGTCGGCCCACCCCCATCCGCATACCTCGCACGCCACGAGATGCAGCCAACATCCCATCTCCATCAAGGCTTCGGGAAAGATCGCCCTGACGAGCCGAAGTCGGTAACTACGGAACAGCCTTGACGGGCATGGAGAGCCGCCGCCCGTGGAGGTCCTGCCTGAACACTCTGCCGAGGCCCTGGCCGACTGGCTGCTCGACCACCCCGGCGTCGAAGTGATCTGTGGGATTTTTCCTCAGACCGGTTTGCCTCGAAGCCGGGGTTTCGCAGGGTGGGCGGCGGTTATGATCGGTTCTCTTCAGGGGGTGATCATGGCTACGACGCAGAGTTCGGCGGCGCCACCCGCTTCGCGGGACGCCGGGGACGGGCAACTGTCGTGGTGGGCGCAGTGGACGGGGCCGCGCACACCGGCACGGTTGCGCCGCGTCGGGGTGCTGTTGACCTTGGCCGGCCTGGTCACTGCCGTGTTGAGCCTGATCGGCGGGTCTTCGCGAGTCGGCGCGGTAACCGACGCGGCTGGTCGGGACACCGTGCTCACGCAGCACGCCGGTGAGATCTACCAAGCGCTTGCCGACGCCGACGCCATGGCTACCAGCGGTTATGTATCCGCCGGCCAGGAGCCCGCGGCGATCCGCACCCGGTACGACGCGGACGTCGCCAACGCCGGGCAGCGCCTCGCCGAGGCGTCCCGGCAGGTCGCGCCGGACGACCCGGCCGCGAAGCCGCTCGACACCTTGATCACCGGGCTGCCCGCGTACACCGGATTGGTCGAGACGGCCCGCACCTACAACCGGCAAGGGTTGCCGCTCGGCCAGTCGTATCTGGCGCAGGCGTCGCAACAGATGCGCACCGAACTGCTGCCCGCGGCCGAAGCGTTGCGGCATGTCGAGGTCGACGCGCTCAATGCCGACTACCGCGCCGCCAGTTCGCTGCCGATCGCCGTCGTGGTGTTCGGGATCGCGTTGTTTCTCGCGGCACTCGACTTCGCCCGCCGGGAGTCCTGGCGCACGCAGCGTCGGCTCAACCTCGGGGTAGCCGGGGCGACCGTACTCGTCGTCGCAGGCGTGCTGTGGTGGACGCTGTCGACGTTGGCCAGTGAGAGTGCGCTCGCCGACGCGAACAAGGCCAGCGACGCGACCACCGCGCTCGACGAGGCCCGCACGCTCGTGCTTCAGGCCCGCAGCAACGAAAGCCTGGTGCTGGTGGCCCGCAGCGGCGGCAGCGCGTCCGACTCGGGCTTCACCGAACAGCTCGACCGGCTCGCCGCCAAGGACGGCCCGCTCGGTGTCGCCAAGGACCGCGGCGCCGACGTCGACGACATCCGCGCCGCCACGACTGCGTGGTCCAAGGCACACGCCCGGTTGCGCCAGTTCGACGACAGCGGTGACTATCAGAAGGCCGTCCAGTCGGCGGTCGGCGCCGACGCCGGCAGTTCCGGTGCCGCGTTCGCCGTTCTCGACAAGACTGTGAGCCAGGCGGGCACCGACGCTCAGGCCCGGCTCGCCGCCGCGACATCAGCCGCCGACGACGCAACGACGTTGCTCGCGTTCGGGCCCGCCGTGTTGTTCACGTTGGCCGCCGCGGGCTTCGCGATCGGCGTCGCCCGTCGGGTGGAGGAGTACCGATGACCAGTTCCCACAACGGTTTCCGCACGCCGATGGTCAACGTCCGGCGACCGCTCGTCCTCTTCTCCGTCGCCGTCGTGCTGTCGCTCGCCGGGATCGCACTGCCCGCGTTGCACGGCACCGACGCGAACACGAGCGACAGCGGCCAGGGCGCGTCGCGGGCGCCGACGTCGTCGCAGCCCGAGTGCACGACCGTGAAGGACAGCCTGCGCCCCGACGGCGTGCTGCCCGAGCCGGGCGCCATGCCGTCCGGGTCGACGATGGCGAAGATCTACGCGCGCGGACGGCTGATTGCGGGCGTCGACCAGGGCAAATACCTGCTCGGCTATCGCAACCCGCAGACCGGGCAGCTCGAAGGCGCCGACATCGACATCGTCCACAAGATCGCCCAGGCGATCTTCGGCGACCCGAACAAGGTCCAGTTCGTGGTGCGCGACGTGGCCGACCGGGCGCTGCTGATCCAGCAGGAGCAGGTCGACGTCGTGGTCAACACGTTCAGCGCCACTTGCGTACGGCAGCGCACCGTCGAGTTCTCAAGCGCGTACTACAACGCGACGCAGCGGTTGCTGGTGCCGACCAGTTCCGGGGTCAAGGAAGTGGAACAGCTGGCGGGCAAGAAGCTTTGCACTTCCAAGGGGTCCACGACCGAGGTCACGCTGCGGAAGCTGCCGGTGCGGTTGGACGTGGTGACGTTGCCCAGTATCCCGGACTGCGTGGTTGCGTTGCAGCAGAGCAAGGTCGACGCCGTGTCCAGCGACGACGGAATCCTGGCAGGGATGGCGGCGCAGGACCCGCAGACCAAGGTGGTCGGGCGGCCACTGGCCAACGCGTACTACGGTGTTGGGATGAGCCCCAAGCGGCCCGATCTGGTGCGGTTCGTGAACAAGCTGCTGGAACGGGATCGTGCCGACGGGAGCTTGGCGGCCAGCGCGCAGAAGTGGCTCGGGCGGGAGTTGCACCCGGTTCCCGCAATCCCGCCCGCCGCTTACCGCGACTGAAACTTTCGCCCGGGATCGGTGGAATTGGACCCAGTCGTGGTCTTCCCGGGGGCGTACGGGAACGAGACTGTGCTCGTCCCTCGCGAAATGACGGAGCTCCCCGGCCGGAACCGCACTGCCCTGCTCCACGCCAACTTGCCGCGTGAGCTGGTTGGTTCGACAGATGAGTGAAGCCCCTGACAGACGGGTTCACGACCAAGATCACCCGGTGCCCACCAGAGCGACACCGTTGCGTTAGCGCCGTGAGCGGCTATTGAGGCCGTGGCGAAGAACGTGACGGTGGTGTGGACGGTGTAGTTCAGGTCCTTCTGGGGGTGCTGTCCGGCGTTCGGGCCGTACTTGCCGGTGGGGTTCTTGCGGGTGCGGGCCGGGGATGTGCACCAGGGTGTCGACCGCCACCTGGAACGTCTCGCCGCCGCGGGGCGGCAGCAGCGGTGACAGGAACCTGCGACTGTCCGGGAGACGCGGCCGCACCCGCCGGCGCCATTCGCCGAACGCCCTTTCCCCGCCGCGCCGTTGAAGGGTCTGCTCGCTGTTGCTGATCTCCCGCAGATGGTCCGGACCCGGGGCGACGCGCACCCGCCCCAGGTCCTCGGACGTGAAGTACACCCGCAGCACGGCCGGTCGACCCCCGTTGCCCTACTCCATGGACGAACCCCGCACCGAGTCAGCGAGGGGAGAGCGGGACGAGGCCGTGCTCGTAGGCGGCGATCACGAGCTGTGCCCGATCGCGGGCTCCGAGCTTTGAGAGGATGCTGCCGATGTGGGATTTCACCGTTCCCATCGTGATCGTCAGGGCGGATGCGATCTCGGTGTTCGTCAGCCCGCGGCCGACGAGGGTCAGCACCTCCGTCTCCCGCTCGGTCAGCATTTCCGGCGCGACCGCTGGACGACGCGCCGGATACTCAAGGAAGTGCTCCACGAACCGGCCGAGAATGCGCGGTGCGAAGAGCGACTCGCCCGCATGCGTGCGACGGATGGCATCAACCAGTTGCTCGGGGCGCGTGTCCTTCAGCAGAAACCCGCTCGCGCCGGCGCGCAGCGCGCTGTACACGTATTCGTCGAGCTCGAACATGCTGAGCACGAGCACACGCGCGCCCTCGACCTCCTGAGTAATGTGATGCGTGGCCCGGATGCCGTCCATCCCAGGCATCCGGATGTCCATCAGCACGACATCCGGCAGAAGCTCGCGGCTGAGTGACACTGCTTCTTCCCCTTCCGCGGCCTCGCCCACCACGGCGAACCCCGGAACATTCCCGACAATGATCCCGAGGCTGTGGCGCAGCAGGGGCTGGTCGTCGGCGACAAGCACGCGGATCGGATCGGTCATGCCTCCTCCCCGCACGGAAGCCGTACCTCGACTCGGAACCCCTCGCACACACCCGCCTCGGCCGTCGTCCCTGCCACGAACGTCCCGCCCAGCGCGGCGACACGCTCCCGCACACCGGCGAGTCCGTGACCGGTACCGGAATGCGGCTCCCAGCCCGGCACCGGCCCGGCGTCGGACACGGTGAGCACAAGCTCCCCGCCATCGCGATCCAGCCGCACCTCCACCGCCGCGGGGCCGGCGTGACGGACGACGTTCGCCAGCGCCTCCCGCACGATCGCGCATGCCGCCGCCTGCATCCCCGCCGATACGACACCGAGATCCCCGACTCGTAGCGTCACGTCCGGCCCGAAGGCGCGTGCCTCGTCGATGATCGCGGGAAGGTCGTCCAGCGCGGCGGGCGGACGCAGCGGCACGGGCCTGGCTCCGGCCGCGCCGGGCGCTCTCAGAACCGCGAGCATGCGCCGCAGCTCCGCCGTCGCGGCACGCCCGGCCTCCTCGATGTCGGCCAGGGCACGGCGGCGCTCCTCGTCGCCCGCATCGCCGGCAACCCCGCGCGCGGCCGCAGCGCGCACGGTGATGAGCCCAAGGCCGTGCGAGGCGAGGTCGTGCAGCTCCCGCGCGATCCGTAGCCGCTCTTCCTGGGCCGCGCGCTCCGCGGCCCAGGCCGTGAGGCTCTCCTCGTAAAGCCGGTGCTGGCGGCGGGTCCGGGCCACTGCCCACAGAATCACGAAGAGGGCAGCCGACACAGCCAGGAGCAGTCCGACCAGTGCGGCCCGGGGATGGTCGCTCCCGACCGTGGCGAGAACCAGCCAGATCCCCACGAGCGCGCCGAGTACGACGAGCCACGTACGGGGGCGCCATGCGGGGCGCGCGGTGAGGTCCATCCGCCCGAGTCTAGGCAGCCTCCGCGCCGCGTACATCCGACCGTGGTCGGAGAGACCACGGTCCGAGTCGGGTGGCGCGGGTCCGGGCCGAGGGCTGATGACGACGCGCCCACGGGCAGGTGGGATGGAGAACATGCTGTTCATCGAATCCCTCGTCAAGAGGCACGGTTCGCGGACCGTGCTCGATCACGTGTCGTTCGAGGCACAACCCGGACGCGTCACGGCGTTCCTCGGCGCGAACGGCGCGGGCAAGTCCTCCACTCTGCGTATCCTCCTCGGCCTGGATCGCGCAGACAGCGGTCGCGCACTCGTCGACGGTCGCCCCTATCAGAGCCTGCGGCACCCGCTGCGCACCGTCGGATCGATGCTGGACGGATCGGGCGCACATCGCTCCCGCACGGTGCGAGCGCACCTTGGCTGGGTCGCGCAGGCAGCGGGCCTCCCGCGCCGACGGGTGGGCGAGGTGCTGGAGCAGGTGGGCTTGACGGATGCCGCGCGCGTGCGTGTCGGGAGGCTCTCCCTGGGTATGGGGCAGCGGCTGGGCCTGGCCACGGCGCTGCTCGGGGAACCTGCGGCGCTCGTGCTCGACGAACCGGTGAACGGCCTCGACCCGGAGGGCATCCGCTGGATGCGCGGCCTGCTGCGGGGGCACGCGGACGCAGGCGGCACCGTGTTGCTGTCCAGCCATCTCATGGGCGAGGTCGGCGGCGTCGCCGACGACCTCGTCGTGATCGCAGGTGGACGGATCGTCGCCGCCGGAAACCTGGAGGAGGTGACTGCGGGACACCCGACCCTGGAGGATGCGTTCTTCGCACTCACCAGCACAGGCAGGACTGCCGGTGGCAAGGACTCCTCCGACTGTGAGGGCACCCGATGATTCTTGCGAGGGCGCTCGCCGCCGAACTCCGCAAACTCCTCACCCTCCCCGGAGTGTGGGCAGGCATCGGGGTCACAGTCCTGGGCACTGCAGTGATCACAGCGCTGAATGCCTTCTCCGAGCGCGCCGCGTTCGAGGCCGGGGAGCCCGCGCCGTCCGTCTTCAAGACGGCCTACGCGGCCATGCCGCTCGGCACTGTCGGAGCCGTCGTCATCGGCGTCCTCGCCATCGGAGCCGAATACACCGCGAACAGCCCGGACGCGGGCGGCGGACGCCAGATCGGCACGACGCTGACCGCGGTTCCCCGCCGGCTCGCGCTCGTCGCGGCGAAGGCCGTGGCCGTGGTGCTGCTCACGGCGGCAACGGCAGCCGTGGCTGTCCCCCTGAGCATCACGGTCGCGCAACTGCTCGGCGGCGCTGCGACGATCGAGACGGTGCCGTCGGAGGACGCCGTCGCCTGGTGGCTCGGTGCCGTTCTGTACTGGACGCTGATGGCACTCATCGCCTTCGGGGCGACGGTGCTCACCCGCAACGTGATCGTCCCGCTTGTGGTACTCACCGCGAACAGCACTCTCGTGTCGTTCTCGCTGTTGCTGACCAAACTCACTCCGCTCGCGTACGGGCTGCCCGACATGGCTGGGCGGAAGCTGTTCGGCGGCGTGGACATGGTCGACGGCGGTCTCGATGCCGGGCCGGGGGGAGTGGTGATGGCGGCCTGGGCGGCAGCGTTGGTCACTGCGGGCGGCATCGTGTTCACCCGGAGGGATGCCTGATGGGCGCGGCCACCGCAGAACTCTCCAAACTGCGCACGCTCCCCGTCGCAGTCTCCGCCGTGCTCGGGACGATCGGGATCGGTGCCGCAATCGGCGCGGCTCTCGCGCGGATGGCATCCGCCGATACGGCAATCCCAGACACCGCGATCGCACTGAAGGTGGTGCCGTACGTCCAGATCGGCGCAATCCTGCTCGGAATCCTTCCAGTTGCACACGAGTACGAGGGGCGACAGATCTGCACGACTCTCGCGTCCGTGCCGGACCGCGGTCGTGTGATCGCCGCGAAGTCGATCGCCTGCGGGACAGTGCTCGCGGTGACCTTGCTGGCGACCATCGCGTCCGTGCTGGGCACGGTGTCCCTGATCCGTTGGACCGGTGGGGGCATTCCCGCAGCCACGCCGCAGGAATGGGAACGAACAGCAGGCGCCGTGCTGTATCTCGTTCTGATCGGCCTGCTCGCACACGCCGCGACACTCGTGCTGCGCCATCTCGTCCCGGCGCTGATCACGATGCTCGTCCTCGTACTGGTGCTGCCACCCGTACTCGCGGGACTCGGCGAACACGCCCGCTGGCTCCCCGACCGTGCCGGCACGCAACTCTACGCGCCCGCCGACATGGTACTGACCCCCGGCACAGGCGCACTCGTCCTGCTCGGCTGGGTGCTCGTCGTCGGCGCCCCCGGCGCGATCCGCTTCCTCCGCGCCGACACCTGAGAAGCGGCACCGCGCGCATCGAGGAGCGACGCAGCGCCTCCGGCCGGGAGGCGAAGAGGCGCGGATGAGAGATGGATGTGGCTTCCTCGGAGGGACCGCCCCACCTATGAGCAGACATTGAGAGGCTGTCTCACGTGGCGTGATGGCCGTGCGACACGATGCCGGTGTGACTGTCGGGCTGTCGAAGCGGCTGGTTCCTGACAGGCCGTGGGAACTGGTCGCGCCGTTGCTGCCGTCCTTCGCCGCTCGTCCGCAGGGCGGCGGGGCTGCCCCGTGTGACGAGCGGGCCGTGTTCACGGCGGTGGTGTACGCGTTGATCAGCGGGTGTGCCTGGAGGGTACCTGCCACCGGCGTTCGGTACCTCACGGGCGGCGGCGAATCGCTGGTTCACAGCATGGACCGAGGCCGGCGTGTGGTGCCTCCTGCACTGGGTTGTCCTGGACCGACTCGGGGTCAGGGGCGAGGCCGACGATCATCGACGTGGCTTCCGTCCGTGCGGAAAGGGGGACAACTGACAGGGCCGAACCGTCGGACGGTCGGCAAGTACTCGAAGGAGCCGGCTTCAGCCGTGCCGCCGAAACGAGGAGTGGCCGGTCAGCGGTATCGGCGGGTGGCGGACGAGGTTGTGCCGCTGATCGACGCGATGCTCAGGTCCGAGGTCCTGCTCAAGGCGTCGGTGATTCATGAACGTCTGGTCCGGGACTGCGCGGTCAGCTGACCTGAGCTTGTGGCGGTGGGGATTCTCCGCCGCGGCGGGCGAGTTCGCGTCGGAGGTCGAGGTTCTCGCCGTGGGGCAGGAACCGGACGGCCCGGTTGAACAGGTGGAGGCTCTCGTGGTGCTCGCGGGAGAAGACAACGGGGGCGCCGCCCGCCTTCAGCTTGACGATGGCCAGGAACGCCTGCTCGGCGTGCTCCTGGCGGGCGCCTTCTCGGGCTCGACCAGGGTGTGCTCGACGGTGCGGCCATTGCGTGGCCAGGAGAGGAACCCGGCGATGGCCGGGACTCCGAGACCACGCCACTTCGCGGCCTCGTCGCGTTGTTCGAGGAACGTCCACCACTGGGCCGGCGAGGTCGCACAGCCGCGAACGGTGCTCGGCGGCCACAGGCATCAGTGGGCCTCCAGCCACTCTTCCACCGGGGCGACCGTCCGGTACTTCTCGTCGATCACGGTCCACGTCCGCTCTTCGTTCACGGGCCGGACCGGCAAGCCGTGTGCCACCGATGTCGTTCCGTCTCGGACGATCGCGCCGACATCCACCAGGCATTCCTCACCCTCGGGTGCGCAATCATCTGCTGGCGGCGCCTCAAAAAGCGGTGCTGATCTGAGCCCTCAGCCCGAACCGGCGACCAGTGCCTCGCCGAGCGGGGTGCGGCGGTAGAGCACGGACCGTCCGGACCGGGCGCGGACGAGCAGTCCCGCGCCTCGCAGGATGGCGAGGTGGTCTCCTACCGCGCCGGGTGCCATGGCGAGGCTTCGGGCGAGGTGGCTGGTACTGGCCGGGGCGTCCAGTGCCAACAGCAGCCGGGCTCGGGCCCGGCCGACCAGAGCGGTCAGCGCGTCCGGTTGGGGGGCGGTCTCCTGCTCTCCCCACAGAGCGGCGGTGCCGCGGGCACGATAGACCAGGGTCCTGGGCCAGGGGTCTTCCAGGTGGGCGGCGACATGCCCGACGAAGACCGAAGGGATCAGCAGTAGCCCGTCGCCGGCGAGGCGGACTGTTCCGCCTCGGAAGAAGCCGATCTCGATACCGCCGGCGTGCCAGGCGATGCCCGGGTGCAGGCTCTCGATGGTCGTGGCCCATCCGTGTTCGCCGATCACACCCACCCGGTGCACGACATCGCGCTCACAGATCGCGCGCAGTTGCGGCCAGTCCGTGGCGAGCAGCTCGTGCCACGCCTGATCCATCGCCTCGGCGATTCTGGAGACGGCGTCCGTCGAGTCCAGCACCGCGCGTACGCGGGGATCACGGGCGGACGGGCCGGTCGCGGTGGTGGCGAATTCGTGGCGGGCCGCTTCCAGCGGTGTGGCCCGGATCGTGGCCAGGTCCTCTGCCCAGGTCTGGTTGAGGCCGCGCGGAGGCGGGGCGACGAAGTTCGGTCCGCCTTGCGGGGTCTGCAGGGCGAGGGCGGCGTTCAGTTCGGTCTCGCGGCGAAGCCGTTCAAAGGCCGGCATGAGCCGGGCGGCCCAGGCCCGCGGCAGCGGCCGGTCCTGGCCGGCGAGCGAGCGCAGCAGCAAGCAGAGGTCCAGCGCGGGCGACAGCGCGAAGCGGCTGCGCAGCAGGTCCTCGACGGAGACTTCGAAGCGGAGCACCCTGCGATGCTACTGCGGGAGGCCTGTTTCGATTCGTCCAGCGACGAATCATTGGTGAGTGGCGTGGGCACACGGCGAGGCTGCGCGTCATGACCCCAACCGCCGAACCCGCGCAGGGCAACCACCGTGCCACCTACCGGGAGGTGCTGGCCGAGCCGCGACTCCGGCTGCTCTTCTCGACCCGCACCGTCGCGATCACCGCGGGCTCGCTGCGGATCACCACGTTCTCGGTTCTGGTCTTTGCGGCCACCGGCTCCGCGCTGTTGAGCGCACTGGCCTTCGGCATCGGCTTTCTCCCGCAGTTGTTCGGCTCGCTGCTGCTGGGCTCACTGGCCGACCGACTGCCGCCCCGCGCGCTCATCGCCGGCTGGATTCGCACCTGGCACCCGCCCACATCCCCGGTACCCGTCCCGAACTGCTCAACGGGATCAGGGAACGGCACCGAACAGCATGCGTGTAGTTCTCCTGCGCAGTGACCGTCGCAGGCCGGGTCGGCCGCGAGCCGTCACGCACCCCACCTCCACACCTACTGAGGTTTTCAGGGTGGGGTCGGTGGGTTGATAGCCAGGCCCGTGGCGGTGAGGCAGCCGTCGATCAGGTGGGGCCGGATTTGGATTCTGC
>NZ_JBSFFY010000064.1:0-33603 GCF_053596315.1 Streptomyces sp. NPDC001732 | reverse complement strand
CCGATGGTACTGCAGGGGGGACCCTGTGGGAGAGTAGGACGCCGCCGGACTCCTTTTGGGAGAGCCCCGTGCCCTTGCGGCACGGGGCTTTTCTGCGTTTCGGCGTCTACTCTCGAACCATGCGCTACGAACTGGTCATCTTCGACAATGACGGCGTGCTCGTGGACAGCGAGCCGATCTCCAATACCATCCTGGCCGAGTACCTGACCGAGCTCGGCCATCTCACTTCGTACCAGGAGAGCCTCCGCGACTACATGGGGGCGGCCATGCACCGAGTGCACGACCTCGTCGAGGAAAGGGCCGGGGAGAAGCTGCCCGTGGACTTCGACGCGACGTTTTACTCGCGGGTTTTCGCCGCGTTCCAGCAGGAGCTGGAACCGGTACCGGGCGTCGACGACCTGTTGGGGAAGCTCGTCGCCGACGGGATTCCGTACTGCGTCGCATCCTCCGGCAGCCACGAGCGGATCAGGGTCGGACACCGGAAGACCGGGCTCGACCAGTGGTTCGAGGAGGAGTGGATCTTCAGTGCGGAGGACGTGGGGCGGGGCAAGCCGGCGCCCGATCTGTTCCTGCACGCCGCCGAGCGGATGGGGGTCCGCCCCGAACGGTGCGTCGTCATCGAGGACAGCCCGCTCGGAGTGGAGGCGGCCAGGGCCGCGGGCATGGACGTGTACGGGTTCACCTCGATGATGCCGGCGGACCGGCTCACCGGCGTGACCGGGCACTTCTCCGACATGAGCCAACTCCGGGAATTGCTCGCCTGATTCATCTACCCATGAGTAGAGACGGGCCTTACGCTCGCGGCCATGACAGATGCTCGCTTGCGGCACGGCCGGGCTTCCCTCACGTTGAGTTTCTTCGTGCAAGGGGTCACTTTCGCCCTGCTGGTGACCCGGATTCCCGCCATCCAGGGCCGGTACGGGATATCCGACGGGCTGTTGCCCGTGTTCCTCGCCGCAGTGCCCATCCTGGCCGGGGTGGGCAGCGTGGTCACCGAGAAGGTGGTCGTGCGGGTACGGCCCGGGGTCGTACTGAGGTGTGCGCAGCCCGTCGTGATGCTCGCCCTGCTCGGCGCCGGCGCCGGCACCGAGCTGTGGGAAGCGGCCCTGGCGCTGGGAGTGTTCGGGATCGCCGTCGGGGCGCTCGACGCCTCCATGAACATGATGGGAGTCAGCCTCCAGCGGGCGTACGGGCGCTCGATCATGCTGGGGTTCCACGCCGCGTACAGCCTGGGCGGGATCGCCGGGGCGTCCATGGCGTGGGCGGGGGCCCACTGGGACCTCTCGCTGCTGGTCTCGTACCTGCCGGCGGTGGTCGTGCTGCTGCCCGCCGCGTTCGTCGGGAGCCGGTGGTACACCGAGGGCGTGTCGACGGAGAAGGGGACGACGGACCCGGGGCAGGCGCAGGGCAAGGGGGCGGTCCCGGTCTCCTTCAAGCTGCTGCTGCCGCTCTGTCTGGTGATGAGCTTCGCGTACATCGGGGACTCGACGGTCTCCAACTGGAGTGCCAAGTACCTCCAGGACGTGCTGGGCAGCTCGGAACAGATGTCGACCGTTCCGTACAACGTCTACATGGTGACGACGCTGCTGGGGCGGTCCGTCGGGGACTTGGGGGTGCGGCGGTTCGGGGCGGTGGCCGTGGTGCGGGCCGGGAGCGTGCTGGCCGCCGCGGGCTTCGGTGTGGTGGCCGCGGCGGGCGGGACGTGGACCGGGATGCTCGGGTTCACCATGCTGGGGCTCGGGCTGTGCGTGATCGTGCCGCAGACGTTCGCCGCCGCCGGGCGGATGTTCCCCGGGGCGAGCGACACGGCGATCGCGCGGCTGAACGTCTTCAACTACGTGGGATTCCTGGTGGGCTCGCCGCTGGTGGGGGCGATCGGGGACGCCTGGAGCTACCGGGGGGCCATGCTCGTACCGATGGTGCTGGTGCTCGCGATGCTGGTGCACGCCAAGTCGTTCGGGGCGGAGCCCGCCCGATACGGTGGCGGGCATGAGCGGCCGCGCACAGCTGATGTGGGATGACGCAGTAACGGGATACGACTTCGGGGAGAGCCACCCGATGGACCCCGTCAGGCTCGCCCTGACCATGGGGCTGGTCCGGGCGCTCGGGCTCGACGGCGCGGTGGACGTGGTGGCGGCCAAGGCCGCCGGGGACTCCACGCTGCGGCTGGTGCATCGCGAGGACTACGTGGCCGCGGTGCGTGCCGCGTCCGATGACCCGAAGCGGGCCGATCAGCGCTACGGGATCGGGACGGTGGACGACCCGGCGTTCGCGGGGATGCACGAGGCGTCGGCGCTGATCGCCGGGCAGTCGGTGGCAGCGGCCGAGGCGGTGTGGCGCGGGGAGACCGCGCACGCGGTGAACTTCTCGGGCGGACTGCACCACGCCATGCCGGGCGGTGCGGCCGGGTTCTGCATCTACAACGACGCGGCGCTCGCCATCGCGCGGATGCTGGAGCTGGGCGCCGAACGGGTCGCGTACATCGATGTGGACGTGCACCACGGCGACGGGGTGCAGGCGGCCTTCTGGGAGGACCCGCGGGTCCTGACCGTTTCGCTGCACGAGCACCCGCGGACGCTGTTCCCGCAGACCGGCTGGCCGGAGGAGACCGGCTCCGGTGCGGGTGAGGGCAGTGCGGTCAACGTGGCGCTGCCGGCCGGTACGGGCGACGCGGGGTGGCTGCGGGCGTTCCACGCCGTGGTGCCGGAGCTGCTGGCGGACTTCCGGCCGCAGGTGGTGGTGAGCCAGCACGGGGCCGATACGCACTTCGAGGATCCGCTCGCCCACCTCGCGGTGTCGCTGGACGCGCAGCGGGCTGTGATGTCGGCCTGTCACGACCTCGCCCACGAGTACACGCAGGACGGGCGCTGGCTGGCGCTCGGCGGAGGCGGTTACGCGGTGGTCGACGTGGTGCCGCGGTCCTGGACGCATCTGGTGGGGATCGCCGCGCACGCGCCGGTGGACCCGGAGACGGTGATTCCGTCGTCGTGGCGGGACGAGGTCTACGCCCGGACCCGGCAGTTGGGGCCGGGCCGGATGACGGACGGGCGCACCCCCTCCTGGAAGTCGTGGGAGGAGGGGTACGACCCCGCGGACCGGCTGGACCAGGCGGTGCTGGCGACGCGGCGGGCGGTGTTCCCGTTGCGGGGGCTGCTGACCTGAGAGGGGCGGGACGGCCGTGGTGTGGCCGGTTCCGTCACGGTGGCGAGGAATGGTTGCGCCAACTGTGGGGCGTGGCCGGGCTTCCGGCCCCCCGTCCGGGTGATTGGGGGAGCATCGTGGGGTGTTGAGCACCGGAGCGCTGCGCGCGCATCTGCTGGCGGCCCGGCTGGCCGGGCCCGTGGCCACCTCGCGGGAGGCGAGCCTGCGGAGCTATCGGCTCTTCGTGGCCCGGGACCCGAGGGTGACGCTCGGTCTCCATCCCCGGAAGGGATGGGAAGAGCACGAACTTCTTCGTCTCATGGCCGACAAGTGCGGGGTTTCGGCCGATCCTGCCCATGTGTCGGGTCCTGATGTGATCGATCCGGAGCGGACCCTGGCAGGTCTGGACGCCTTCGCGGAGCGGCTCGCGGATGCCGCGGCCCGGCGGGCGCCGGTGCTGTTCGGGACCGGTCATCCGCACCGGCTGCTCGGTTTCTACGCAGCGCTGGCAGACGCCATGTCGGCGGCCGGGTGCTCCGTACTCACTCCCGCGCAGGGGCGATGTATCGACATAACGACCCGGTTCGGTGTACGTACGTTCAGCCTCGACTACGTACGGGGAGTCGCGATGGTGCGCGAACCCGGCGTGCGGCTCCCCGGCGGTGACACCGGCGCACACTCCCATTCGCCGTTGCCGGTCAGGGTGGTCCTGGACGCGGCGGCGGAGGGGGGCGGGCTGCTGCCGGAGCTGGTCGTCGGGGACCACGGCTGGGTCTGCGGGGCAGGTCAGCTGGGCATCGAGGCGATCGGGCTCGCGGACACGGACGACCCCGCGCTGTTCGTCGGGGAGGCCGAGGGGCGGGTCGCGGTCGCGGTGCCGCTCGACGACGCCGTTCGCTCGGCCTACTACCGGCCGCTCACGCGCTATGTACTCAATCGGGCGTGTCTGTCACAGTAGGCGGCCGATCGGCTCTCCTCTTCCCCACTCGCATCACCCGCCCCTAATCTGGGGAGTGAGCGCACAACGACGAAGAGTCACCGGAGGGGAAGCCGGTGCGCGTCTCGTGCGGAAGGTACAGGTGGGTCATGGCTGCTGGCAGCGAGAGGCCTCTCAACGAGGTCAAGTTTCTGACTGTGGCGGAAGTCGCCTCGGTCATGAGAGTGTCGAAGATGACCGTGTACCGCTTGGTGCACAGCGGTCATCTGCCGGCAATTCGGGTGGGCAGGTCCTTCCGGGTTCCGGAGCAAGCGGTTCACGAGTATCTCCGCGAGTCCTTTGTGGGGGTGGAGTCCGCCTGAGGTTCACCTCGGATTACGCCCCTCACGCGCTGGCGGGTAGGCTAGGCCGACGTAGGTCGTGTGGGCCCAGACGCCCCGCACCAGTGAAGAAGAAGTGAGCGAGGGTAGTCGTGGGCTCTGTTATCAAGAAGCGGCGCAAGCGGATGGCCAAGAAGAAGCACCGCAAGCTGCTCAAGCGCACGCGCGTTCAGCGTCGCAACAAGAAGTAGGCGAACGCAGTTCGTGATTCCGCAGCCCTCCCGCCACCCCGGCGGGAGGGCTGCGGCGCGTCGTGGGCAGCCGCATTCGGACCAAGTGCCGGAGAAGGCCGCCGTGCGGTCGTCACGGGGCGGCGTCCACCCGCTACGGTGACGGCCAGGGAAACCTTTGGACGGAAGGCGCGGATCTTGGGGAAGGTCGTGCTGGTCACGGGAGCGGCCCGGCAGCTGGGGGGTCGTTTCGTGCGGCGCATCCAGCGTGATCCGGAAGTGGACCGGGTGATCGCCGTCGACGCGGTGGCGCCCGGACATTCGTTGGGCGACGCCGATTTCGTGCCGGCGGACATCCGCCAGCCCGCGATCGCCAGGGTCCTCGCCGAGCATGCCGTCGACACGGTGGTGCACCTGGACGTCTCGGCGAAGGCGGTCGGCACGGGGGGCCGGACGACGGTCAAGGAGACCAACGTCATCGGCACCATGCAGTTGCTCGGGGCCTGCCAGAAGTCGCCGAGCGTGCGTCGGCTGGTCGTCAAGTCGAGTACGAACGTGTACGGCTCGGCGCCCCGCGACCCGGCGGTCTTCACCGAGACGACCCCGCCCAAGTCCCTGCCCAGCGGGGGCTTCGCCAAGGACGTGGTGGAGGTCGAGGGGTACGTACGGGGCTTCGCGCGCCGTCGGCCGGACGTCGCCGTGTGCGTGCTCAGGTTCGCGAACATCCTGGGGCCGCAGGCGGACTCGCCGCTCGCCGACTACCTCGCGCTGCCCGTGCTGCCGACGGTGTTCGGGTACGACCCGAGGCTCCAGTTCGTGCACGAGGACGATGTCGTGGACGTCCTGGGCACCGCCTCGCGCGAGCCGAGGCGCGGGACGCTGAACAGCGGCACGTTCAACATCGCCGGGGACGGCGTGCTGCTGCTCTCGCAGTGCTCGCGGCGGCTGGGGCGGCCGACGGTGCCGTTGCTGCTGCCCGCGGTCACCTGGGTGGGTCAGGCGCTGCGCACGGTCGGCATGACGGACTTCTCGCCGGAGCAGATCCGGCTGCTCACCCACGGCCGGGTGGTCTCCACCGTCCAGATGCGCGAGACCCTCGGCTTCCACCCCCGGTTCAGCACCGCGGAGACGTTCGCGGAGTTCGCGCGCAGTCAGGGTCCGGGCCTGCTGCCGCCGGGGACGGTGGGCAGGGCGGTCGACGCGCTGGCCACCGTGCCGTTCGCCGGGACGAACGGCGATGTCCCGGGGACCACCGGGGCCGACGACACCGCGCCGGTCCCCGGCGCCAGGTAGAGGAGCGCACCGACGATGGCGGATGCCAAGGTCATTCCGTTCGACGACGACCGTTCGCGGGCGGGCGGTTCGTCGCGGGCCGCGCGGCGCCGGTCCTCGGCGGGCGCCGGGCGGGGTCAGGGGCCCTCGGCGGCCCCCACGGTCGGGACGGCGGCCGTGAGCGCCCTGCCGGGCCACCAGGACGTCCCGCAGCCGCAGGAGGAGCCCGGCCCCGAGGGGTTCGGGCAGCCCGCGCAGGACGACGAGCGCGACGGCTGGGAGCGGCGGATCGCGGGCGGGCTCGCGTTCTTGCGGCGCCGGGTCACCGGCGAGTACGACGTCGACGAGTTCGGGTACGACGAGGAGCTGACCGACCAGGTCCTGATGTCATTGCTCCGGCCGGTGTACGAGAAGTACTTCAGGGTCGAGGTGAAGGGCATCGAGAACATCCCCTCCGAGGGCGGGGCGCTGATCGTGTCCAACCATTCGGGGACGTTGCCGCTCGACGGGCTGATGCTCCAGGTCGCCGTGCACGACAACCACCCGGCGGACCGGCATCTGCGGCTGCTCGCCGCCGATCTCGTCTTCATGCTGCCGGTGGTGAACGAGCTGGCCCGCAAGGCGGGGCACACGCTGGCCTGTTCGGAGGACGCGGAGCGGCTGCTGCGGCGGGGCGAGCTCGTCGGGGTGATGCCGGAGGGGTTCAAGGGCATCGGGAAGCCCTTCGGGGAGCGGTACAAGCTCCAGCGGTTCGGGCGGGGCGGTTTCGTTTCCACGGCGCTGCGGGCGGGCGTGCCGATCGTGCCGTGCTCGATCGTGGGGGCGGAGGAGATCTACCCGATGATCGGCAACTCGAAGACGCTGGCGCGGCTGCTGGGATTCCCGTACTTCCCGATCACGCCGACGTTCCCCTGGCTCGGGCCGCTCGGGGCGGTACCGCTGCCGACGAAGTGGACGATCCAGTTCGGGGAGCCGATCTCCACGAGCGGGTATCCGGTGGAGGCGGCGGAAGACCCGATGCTGATGTTCAACCTGACGGATCAGGTGCGGGAGCAGATCCAGCACACGCTGTACAAGCTGCTGGTGCAGCGGCGCTCGGTGTTCTTCTGAGGGTTTTCCCGGCCCGAGGGGTTTTCCCGGCCTGAGGGGTTCTTCCGAGGGGGGCTGTGCACATGCGGCATCGGTCGCCGGGCGGGTTCGGGCCGTCCGGCGACCGATGCGTCGTTTCGTGAGCGGTGCGCGCTAGCCGTTGGTGTTCTCGCCGTTGATCCCCAGGCCGGGGAGCAGGCCGGGGAGGAGCGGGGGCAGGGTCACGTCCGGGGCGGGCGGGAGGTCGGCCCGGCTGTCGGAGGACGGGTCGATGCCCGGGGGCGGGGTGCCGAAGATGCCGTCCGTGCCGCCGGAGATCAGGCCGTCGGAGGAGGTGCTGCCCGATCCGGACGGGTGGGGCGTGGCGCTGCCGTCCGTACGGCCCCGGGAGGCTTCCGGCGAGGAGGGGGCGGTGGAGGTGTCCGTGCGCGAGGGGCCCGTGCCCCGTTCCGTGCTGTCGGGCCGCTGTGTGTCGTCGCCGCTGTCCGAGGTGCGGGGCAGCAGTGACTGCAGCGGCTCGATCTCTTCGTCTATGGCGTCGAAGACCGAGCTGACCTCGTCGCCGATGTCCGTGAGCTGTACGGGCAGCCGGTCGCGCAGGCTGCTCCAGCTCTCGCGGTGCGAGCGGGAGAAGGAGTCGAGGGCCTGGATGGGGCCGATGGCGCCGTCCCGCTGGTAGACGGAGCTGAGGAGGCGGTGGCCCTCGGTGGCGTCGTGCGTCATGCCGCTGAGCGTGCGCCTGATCTCGCCGAGCTGTTCGTGGTCCAGGTCGCCGGAGCGGGTGCGCTCCATCAGCCGACGGGCCTCGTTGAGCCGGGTCGAGGCCTGGTCGAGGTAGACCTTGCCGCGGTCGGTGTCGCCGCTGGCCATGCCGAGGTGGAGGTCTTCCATGCCGCGCTTGAGCCCGTACAGCGAGTCACCCGGGAGGGCGTCGGAACTGGCAGCGGCCACTCCGCCGAAGGCGCCCGCCGCCACACCGACGGTGAGTCCGCCGGCCGCGAGGCCCTTCGTCCAGCGTGAACGCGGACGCAACTTCCGGAGCGGGGAGGCCCGGTGGGCTCCCTTCGTGCGCTGTTCGGGCACCGTAGGGCCCGCGGACGCACCGCCCTCGGTGAGCATGGCTTCCATGGCGGCGACGAGCTGGGCTCGCTGCACCACTTTGACCTCGGGGTCCAACTCCGGCCGCGGTACCTCACCGAGGCCGTTCGCCAGGGCCAACAGCGGTCCGTGGTCGGCCTGTTCGGCCGGGTCCGCGGGCTGTTCGGCCGTTGCCCCGGGGAGCGACTGCTCCTCCAGGGCCTGGGCGAAGGCGTTCGCCCGCCGGTGTGCCGAAACGTTTGCGATCACTGGCGGCACCTCCTCTCGTCATGACGGTCGACTCCCCTGGGGGTCCGAAAGGTTGCACACCTTGAGCGCTTCCACACTAATGAGTGAGTGTCGGCGGACAGGGGGTGACGACAGGGGGCCTGCAACCGGCACAACGAGGGGCGCGGCACTTGGGTTACGCACGAAGGGTGATCGGACCAGTGTGTGACGGGTGAGTCGCCGAGTGTGTTCGGCGGGCGGGATTCAGCGCGATTCGGCGAGGTTCTGCGCGATTCAGCGGGATTCGGGCTCGTTCTGTGTGGTTCGTCGAGCGTCGTCAGGTGTCGTCGGGCGTTGTTCGGGGTGGGGTCAGCGGGCGTCGTCCGGGAGGAGCCGGGCCAGGGTGCGGACGGCGCGGTACTGCAGGGTCTTGATCGCGCCCTCGTTCTTGCCCATGACCCGGGCGGTCTCGGCGACCGAGAGGCCCTGCAGGAAGCGCAGGGTCACGCACTCCTGCTGCTGGGGGTTGAGTCGGCGCACGGCCTGCAGCAGTGCGGCGTTGGAGAGGGACTCCAGGACGGAGTCCTCGGGGCTGCGCTCGACCTCGTTGGCGTCGAGCATCTCACCGGTGGTCACCTCCAGCCGGAAGCGGCTGGACTTGAAGTGGTCGGCGACCAGGTTGCGGGCGATGGTGACGAGCCAGGCGCCGAAGTCGCGGCCCTGCCAGGTGAACGTGGAGATGCGGCGCAGGGCACGCAGGAAGGTCTCGCTGGTGAGGTCCTCCGCCGTCGCCTTGCCCCCCACGCGGTAGTAGATGTAGCGGTAGACGGTGTCGCTGTACTGGTCGTAGAGGCGGCCGAACGCCTCGGCCTCGCCGGCCTGGGCGCGCTCGACGAGCTCCATCATGCGCGCGCTGTCGCTGTCGGCGGTCGGTCGGCGGACGGTGGACGTGGTCGTCGCGCCGCGGTTGCCGCGTCTTCCGACCGCCGCACCGCGTTCGGCCATGGCGTAGCAAGGGCCGACAGGTGCAGGGGTGGCGAATGCGGGTACGGCGTACGCGGTGGGGACGAAGCCGCGCAGCCGGTCGGCGACCGTTGCGCGCAGCGTAGCCAGGCCCGAGGCGTCAACCCCGACGTGTGGGTACACGGGACTCCCAGAGGCAGAGCTTCCATCACGTGCAGTGCGAAACCCTCACTCGTCGTAGTGAGGGAGGGGTTCCGGAATGCGTCTGAGGAGAATAACGCTTCGTACAGGCAGTGCTACACCCAGTTGCTCAAATCATCGATTACGTCGCTTCCGTAACCACTAAGCGACGCATTAAGTGGCACATCGTGACCGGTTATTGATCGGATTGCTTCGGTATCTGGTCACGGGCGCGACTGGTTGTGGCCGGGTGCGAGCAATCCGACTGGCGGGAGCGGTCGGTGGGCAAGAGGTCGCGGTCGGCCGCCGGGGCCGGGCGTGGCTCGGCGCCCGCGGGGCGGGGCGGGCGCTTCAGCGACGGCGGCGGTGCAGGGCGACGGCGGCGGCGGTGCCGCCCGCGAGGGCGCCGACGCCGGCCGCGGCGGGGATGCCGACCTTGACCGCCTTGCGGCCCGTCCGGTAGTCCCGCAGGCGCCAGTCGAGCGCGCGGGCGTGCTTGCGGAGCTTGGCGTCGGGGTTGATCGCGTACGGGTGTCCGACCAGGGACAGCATCGGGATGTCGTTGTGCGAATCGCTGTACGCCGCGCAGCGGGCCAGGTCCAGGTCCTCGGCGGCCGCCAGGGCGCGCACGGCCTCGGCCTTCGCGGGGCCGTGCAGCGGCTCGCCGACCAGGCGGCCGGTGTAGACGCCGTCGACGGACTCGGCGACCGTGCCGAGCGCACCGGTCAGGCCGAGCCGGCGGGCGATGATCGTGGCGGTCTCCACCGGGGCGGCGGTGACCAGCCAGACCCGCTGGCCGGCGTCGAGGTGGGCCTGGGCGAGGGCGCGGGTGCCGGGCCAGATGCGGTCGGCCATGTACTCGTCGTAGATCTCCTCGCCGATGGACATCAGCTCGGAGACGCGGTGGCCCTTGACGATGGACAGGGCGCTGTCGCGGGCGTCCTGCATGTGGTCCGGGTCCTCGACGCCGGCCAGCCGGAACCATGCCTGCTGCCAGGCGAACCGGGTCAGCTCGCGGCGCTGGAAGAACTTCCGCTTGTACAGGCCGCGGCCGAAGTGGAAGAGCGCCGCGCCCTGCATCACGGTGTTGTCCAGGTCGAAGAAGGCGGCGGCCCGGTCGTCACCGGCGACGGGGAAGGGCTCCTCCGCGGGAGCCTCGGCCGGCTCCGTGCGCGCGGCGGCGTCCTGCCCGGTGTCCGGGGGCAGGTCCTCGGGGAGGGTGGATTTCCGTGCTGCCTCGGCTGCCGCCTCGCCGGCCAGCACGCTCCGTGCTGTCGCGGGGCGCCTACGGGGGGTGAGCCATCCAAGAGCGGCCATGCCGTGAGCATAACCAGTCGGTTCGCCCCTTCCGGACCTGCCGGGATGCCGCGGCGTGAACTACTGGCCGCGTGTGCGGCGACCGGGTGACACCGGGGTGCCGGGGCGGTTTCGGGCGCGGCGCAGAATGAAGGCATGAGCCCCTTGTTGCGACGTACGAAGAAGAAGCCCGAGCAGCGGACGGTGACCCTGGTGGGGAAGCCCGGGTGTCACCTGTGCGACGACGCGAGGCGGGTGGTGCGCGAGGTCTGCGAGGAGACCGGCGCGTCCTGGGAGGAGAAGGACATCACTCAGGACGAGGAGCTGCACCGAGCGTACTGGGAGCAGATCCCGGTCGTCCTCGTCGACGGCGAGCAGCACACGTTCTGGCGGGTGGACCCGGCGAGGCTGCGCGGGGCACTGCTTTCCTGAGCGAAGCCGGTTACCATCGTGGGCGTTTTGAGTGCTCTCGGGGGAGTGGTTGTGAGGAGTGTGTGCCGCTTTGCCCCCTTCGGGCCCGCAACGGGCTGATGCGATCATTGGTTCCGGGGTCGCGCGTCGGATGTGCGTGACCCCGGTCACTTTGACCGGACAAAACGGACACTATCTTTGTGCACGTGTTCACAAAGACATAGCCTGCATTCGACGGGGCGGTCTTGGGAACTACGGCCGCCTGCAGCCCCGCTCATCCCGCAGGAGCACCGTGGCAACTGGCCGAACTCACCGACCGGCGACCCGTAGCCGAGGAATTCCCGAGGCCACCGTCGCCCGGCTTCCGCTGTATCTGCGCGCGTTGACCGCGCTCTCCGAGCGCTCGGTACCCACGGTCTCGTCCGAGGAACTCGCCGCGGCGGCGGGGGTCAACTCCGCGAAGCTGCGCAAGGACTTCAGCTACCTGGGTTCGTACGGGACGCGCGGTGTCGGCTACGACGTCGAGTATCTCGTGTACCAGATCTCCCGTGAACTCGGGCTCACCCAGGACTGGCCGGTCGTCATCGTCGGCATCGGAAACCTCGGCGCCGCGCTCGCCAACTACGGCGGTTTCGCCTCCCGCGGCTTCCGGGTCGCCGCGCTGATAGACGCCGACCCCGCGATGGCCGGGACGCCCGTCGCGGGCATCCCCGTCCAGCACGCCGACGAGCTGGAGCGGATCGTCCGCGACAACGGCGTCTCGATCGGCGTCATCTCGACCCCGGCCGGTGCCGCGCAGCAGGTCTGCGACCGGCTCGTCGCCGCGGGCGTCACCTCCATCCTCAACTTCGCGCCGACGGTGCTCTCCGTGCCCGACGGCGTCGACGTGCGCAAGGTCGACCTCTCGATCGAACTCCAGATCCTCGCCTTCCACGAGCAGCGCAAGGCCGGCGACGACACCGACGGCAGCGTCCAGGACCCGGCCGCGCCGCCGGTGCGCCCGGTCGTCGGAGACCGCAAGGGACCTGACGGGGACATGCCCGCCGTGATGCCGGCATGAGTCTTCTCGTCGTAGGACTGAGCCACCGCAGCGCCCCGGTCTCCGTGCTGGAGCGGGCCTCGCTGGCCGCCGACACCCGGGCCAAGCTGCTCCAGGACGCCCTCGCCGCGGAGCCCGCGGTCGAGGCCACCGTCCTGGCCACCTGCAACCGCATCGAGCTGTACGCCGACGTGGACAAGTTCCACGCGGGCGTCGCCGAGCTGTCCACGCTGCTCGCCCAGCACAGCGGGGTCGGCCTGGACGAGCTCACTCCGTATCTCTATGTGCACTACGAGGACCGGGCCGTCCACCACCTCTTCTCGGTGGCGTGCGGGCTGGACTCGATGGTCGTCGGCGAGGGCCAGATCCTCGGCCAGATCAAGGACGCGCTGGCGCTGGGGCAGGAGCTGCACACCGCGGGCCGGCTGCTGAACGACCTGTTCCAGCAGGCGCTGCGGGTCGGCAAGCGGGCCCACAGCGAGACCGGGATCGACCGGGCCGGGCAGTCGCTGGTCACCTTCGGCCTCGAACAGCTCGCGGCCGGTGCGGACGTCGCCGACTGGGCCCGGGGCAAGCGCGCCCTGGTGATCGGCGCGGGCTCGATGTCCTCGCTGGCCGCCGCCACCCTGGCCCGCACCGGCGTCGCCGAGATCGTCGTCGCCAACCGCACCCGGGCCCGCGCCGACCGGCTCGTCGAGATCCTGCTCCAGTCCGGCGGCACGGGCGTGACCGCCCGCGCCGTGGAGATGGCCGAGGTCTTCGAGGAACTGACACGTGCCGACGTCGTCGTCTCGTGCACCGGCGCGACCGGTCTCGTGTTGACCGCGGAGGCCGTCGCCGGGGCGCTCGGCCTGGCCGTCGAGGACCTCGACGAGACGCCCGCCGCCGTACCGGCGCCCGTACCGGCCCCCGCCCCCGCCGACGTCGACCGGCATGCCGCCTGGGTGGAGAACGGCGACTCCGGCACGGTGCGCCAGGCCGTCCGTCGGGCCACCGTGCCCGCCCAGGGCGCCGGCCCCGTACGCCTCGCGCTGCTCGACCTCGCCATGCCGCGCGACATCGACGGCGCGACCGCCCGGCTCGACGGGGTGCGCCTCGTCGACATCGAATCCCTCGCGGAGGCCTCGGCGGACGCCCCGATGGCCGCCGACGTGGACCAGGTGCGCACCATCGTCTCCGACGAGGTGGCCGCCTTCGGCGCCGCCCAGCGCGCCGCCCACATCACCCCGACCGTCGTCGCGCTGCGCACGATGGCCGCCGGAGTGGTCGCGGGCGAGATCGCGCGGCTCGACGGGCGCCTCCCCGACCTCGACGAGAAGCAACGCGCGGAGATCACGCAGACCGTGCGCCGCGTCGTCGACAAACTCCTGCACGCGCCCACCGTGCGGGTCAAGCAGCTCGCCAGCGAGCCCGGCGGCGCCGGGTACGCCGACGCGCTGCGGGAACTCTTCGACCTCGACCCGCAGACGGTCGCAGCCGTCTCCCGGGCAGACCTGAACGACCCGAATCGAGGGCGGTCATGACCGACAACTCATCCCCGGTCGCGGGGGCCGACAAGCCGCTGAGGCTGGGCACCCGGCGCAGCAAGCTCGCCATGGCTCAGTCCGGCATGGTCGCCGAAGCGGTCAGCGAGGTGACCGGGCGGGCCGTCGAGCTCGTCGAGGTCACCACGTACGGCGACATCTCCCGGGAGCACCTCGCGCAGATCGGTGGCACCGGTGTGTTCGTCGCGGCGCTGCGCGACGCGCTGCTGCGCGGCGAGGTGGACTTCGCGGTCCACTCGCTCAAGGACCTGCCGACCGCCCAGCCCGAGGGCCTCGTGCTGGCCGCGGTGCCGGTGCGCGAGGACCCGCGCGACGTGCTGGTGGCGCGGGACGGGCTGACCTTCGAGCAGCTGCCGTCCGGGGCCCGCATCGGCACCGGTTCGCCGCGCCGCATGGCGCAGCTCAACGCGTACGCCCGCAACCACGGCCTCGACATCGAGACCGTGCCGATCCGGGGGAACGTCGATACGCGTATCGGATTCGTCCGGAGCGGTGAGCTGGACGCGGTGGTCCTCGCCGCGGCCGGGCTCAGCCGCCTCGGCCGGAGCGGTGAGGCGACCGACTTCCTGTCGCTCGACACCGTCCTGCCCGCTCCCGGCCAGGGAGCACTGGCGATCGAGTGCGCTGCGTCCAGCGCCGACCTCGCCGCAGCGCTCGCCGAGCTCGACGACCCGTACACACGGATCGCCGTGACCGCCGAGCGTGCCCTGCTCGCCGCCCTGGAGGCCGGTTGTTCCGCACCCGTAGGTGCGCTGGCCGACCTCCTGGTCGACGGACAGGCTGTCAACGAACTGCGCCTGCGCGGTGTCGTCGGGTCCCCCGACGGTTCCTCGCTGGTGCAGCTGTCCACCACCGGTCCCGTTCCCACGTCGCAGGACGACGCGGCGGCGCTCGGTCGCGAGCTCGCGACCGAGATGCTCGCCAAGGGGGCGGCCGGTCTTATGGGGGAGCGAGCACTTTGAGCCCCACCGGCCCCGCCACAACCGACTTTCCGGCCCTGTCCGCCCAAGGGCACGTCACTTTCCTCGGCGCCGGTCCCGGCGACCCGGGGCTGCTGACGCTGCGCGCCGTCGAGGCGCTTGCGAGCGCGGACGTCCTTGTCGCCGAGCCGGACGTTCTCGGCGTTGTTCGCTGCCATGCGCGGGCAGGCGTGAGCACCCCTGAGCCGACGGTTGTTGACGCACAGTCAGCAGCCGCCGGGGTCCCCGTTCTCAGGGATGCGGCCAATCTTGTCATGGAGGCAGCGAAGGGCGGCAGGCGGGTCGTCCGTGCGGTGCTGGGCGACCCCGGGCTGGACGGGAACGCCGGTGCCGAGATGCTCGCCTGTGCCGCGGCCGGTATCCCCTTCGAGGTGGTGCCGGGCGTCGCGAGCGCCGTGGGCGTGCCCGCGTACGCCGGTGTGCCGCTGCGGGACGAGCAGGGCGCGGACGTCCGGTTCGTGGACGCCCGTACCGCCTCCGACCGCTGCTGGACCGAGGTCGGTGCGAGCGATGCGACGGCCGTGGTCTCGACGACCCTCGACTCGGTGGCCGCGGCTGCCGGGGAGCTGGTCGCGGCGGGCCGCAAGCCCGACACCCCACTGACGGTGACGGTGGCGGGCACGACGACCCGGCAGCGCACCTGGACGGCGACCCTCGGGACGATCGCCCAGGTCCTGAAGCAGGCGAAGGTCCTTCCGTCGCCGGACGGGCACCAGCCCGTCATAGCCGTGGTCGGTGAGCGCAGCTCCGCCGCCCAGCGCGACCAGCTCGCGTGGTTCGAGTCCAAGCAGCTGTTCGGCTGGAAGGTGCTCGTCCCGCGTACGAAGGAGCAGGCGGCGTCCCTCTCCGACCAGCTCCGTTCCTACGGTGCCGTGCCGCACGAGGTCCCGACGATCGCCGTCGAGCCGCCCCGTACGCCCCAGCAGATGGAGCGTGCGGTCAAGGGCCTGGTCACGGGGCGCTACGAGTGGATCGCCTTCACCAGCGTCAATGCCGTGAAGGCGGTCCGGGAGAAGTTCGAGGAGTACGGGCTCGACGCCCGTGCCTTCGCCGGGATCAAGGTCGCGGCGGTCGGCGAGCAGACCGCCGCCGCGCTGGTCGACTTCGGTGTGAAGCCGGACCTGGTGCCGTCCGGTGAGCAGTCCGCCGCCGGTCTGCTGGAGGACTGGCCGCCGTACGACCCGGTCTTCGACCCGATCGACCGGGTGTTCCTGCCGCGTGCCGACATCGCCACCGAGACGCTGGTGGCCGGGCTGATCGAGCTGGGCTGGGAGGTCGACGACGTCACCGCGTACCGCACGGTCCGCGCCTCGCCGCCGCCGGCCGAGACGCGCGAGGCGATCAAGGGCGGCGGTTTCGACGCGGTGCTGTTCACCTCGTCGTCCACCGTGCGGAACCTGGTCGGCATCGCGGGCAAGCCGCACAACGTGACGGTCATCGCGTGCATCGGCCCGGCGACGGCGAAGACCGCCGAGGAGCACGGACTGCGCGTCGACGTCCTCTCGCCGGAGCCGTCGGTGCACAAGCTGGCCGAGGCGCTGGCCGAGTTCGGCGCGCGGCGCCGGGACGCGGCGAAGGAGGCCGGTGACCCGGTGACGCGGCCGAGCGAGCGGCGTCCGGGGGCGCGGCGTCGTCGTACGACGACCTGACCCGCCCGGTCGAGGTGCGCGAGGGGCCCGGTCGCTTCGGCGGCCGGGCCCCTCGGCCGTGTCCGGCAGATCCTGCGCGGGCGGGTCCGTACGCCGGTCGGCGCGGGGGCGTGGCGCGGGCGGGTTCCGTACGTCAGCAGCGTGGCGGCGTCGGGCGGCCAACAGGACCTCCTGGGTCGTGCCCGGCGGTTCCAGCAGCAGCGTTCCGACTTCCTTCCCCTGGTGGTGGACGCGCAGCCGCGGGCCGTCGGTGATCAACTGCAGTTCCCGCCAGGGGTGCTTCCAGAGCAGGGTGGTGCGTTCCCACATCTGCACCCCGTGCGTGGTGAGGCGCAGCTGGTACCGCGGGCTCCCGTCGGTGTACGGGGGCCGGACCCGATAGGCGCCGAGCACGTTTTCCCCCGGCTCCAGGGCGGCGTCACGGACGGCTTCCCCGCGGTTGGCCCAGACCGCCCAGCCCATGAGTCCCGCTGTCGGAGCGTTCGCCGTCGCCGCCAGCCACCAGGGCAGATCGGCTGCGATGCAGACCGCGGTGAGCGCCGCCACGGTGAATGCGGGTACGGCGCCGCGGGTGATCCGGGCGCGTCGTGTGGGGGTGGTGCCGTTCCCGTCGCTCATGCCTCGCCCCCCGGCTTCCCGGCCGTCGTGTCCTTTCGGGGCGGTCCGGTGCATCGCTGCGCCGCAACTCTACGGGGCGCGGCCCCCGTTGGGCCCGGCCGGGTCCGCGCCCCCGGAGGGCGGGGTTTTTCCGGCACAGGTGTCGGCAAGACGGGGATGTGTACGGGTCTAGTCTCGAAGCATGACTGTGTACGGAAACTTCCCCGGCTCCCGCCCCCGGCGGCTGCGGACGACCCCGGCGATGCGGCGCATGGTCGCCGAGACACGGCTCGATGCGGCGAATCTGATCCTGCCCGCGTTCGTGCGCGAGGGCATCGACGCGCCCGTCGCCATCTCGGCGATGCCCGGGGTGCAGCAGCACACCCTGGACACCCTGCGGAAGGCCGCCGTCGAGGCGGTGGCGGCGGGGGTCTCCGGGATCATGCTCTTCGGTGTTCCCGCGGACGAGAAGAAGGACGCCCGGGGCACGGCGGGCACCGACCCGGACGGCATTCTCCAGGTGGCGCTGCGGGCGGTGCGCGAGGAGGTCGGCGACGATCTCGTCGTCATGTCGGACCTGTGCCTGGACGAGTACACCGACCACGGGCACTGCGGTGTGCTGACCGAGGACGGCCGGGTCGACAACGACGCGACACTGGAGCGGTACGCGGAGATGGCCCAGGTCCAGGCCGACGCGGGCGCCCATGTGGTGGGTTCCAGCGGCATGATGGACGGCCAGGTCGGCGTCGCCCGTGACGCGCTGGACCAGACCGGGCACGAGGACGTCTCGATCCTCGCGTACGCGGTCAAGTACTCCTCGGCGTTCTACGGCCCGTTCCGCGAGGCCGTCGGCTCCGCGCTCAAGGGCGACCGCAAGACGTACCAGCAGGACCCGGCGAACGCCCGTGAGTCCCTGCGCGAGCTGGCGCTCGACCTGGAGGAGGGCGCCGACATGGTCATGGTCAAGCCGGCCGGGCCGTACCTCGACATCCTCGCGAAGGTCGCCGAGTCGGTGCACGTGCCGGTCGCGGCGTACCAGATCAGTGGCGAGTACGCGATGATCGAGGCCGCCGCCGAGAAGGGCTGGATCGACCGGGACGCGGCGATCATGGAGAGCCTGACGGGGATCCGGCGCGCGGGCGCGCAGATGATCCTGACGTACTGGGCGACGGAGGTCGCGCAGCGGCTGGCGCGCGGCTGAGGGCTGTCGTTCTACCCGCGGTCCCACTTCGTGAGGACGCGGGTCGCCGCCCGGCCGAGGTAGGGGTCCCGGGCGAGGGCACGCAGGAGGTCGGCGCGGGCGCCGCTCGGCCCGGCCTCCTCGACGGCGCCGAGGGCGCTGTCGCGTACGAGGGGGTCGTCGTCCGTGTGTACGGCGGCGGTCAGGGCCTCGTGGACCGCCGGGTCGTCGGCGTAGGGGCCGAGGGCCTGGGCCGCGTACTGGCGGACGAGGTCCTCCTCCGGGTCGGCCAGGGCGGTCAGCAGGGCCCGGCCGGCCGAGTGGTGGGCGGCGGGGTCGGTCGGGGGCCACAGGCGCAGGATCGTGGCGGCCTCGATGCGGGCGAGGTCGTACTCCTGGGCGTCGGCGACGACCGTGATGAGGAAGGGCACCGCCCCGGGGTCGCCGTCCAGTTCCGCGACGAGTTCGCGCCTGCGGTCGCTGGTGGTGGGCAGGGCGCGAAACTCCTCGACCAGGCGGGTGAGTTCGTCGGTCGTTCGCTTCATGGCGGTGTTTTCCGTTCAGGCCGGGCGGCCAGGCCGGGGCCGGTTGCTCAGGGCTGGTTGCTCGGCGGTTGCTCAGAGCCGGTGGATCAGAGCCGTCAGTCCCACCAGAACGACCAGGTCTCCTGGCCGAGCACCGCCTTCTCCGCGTAGACGGCCAGGTCGTACGGCGCGTTCTGGTCGATGTTGTCCGGGCAGAACGCGTAGTGCTCGGCGGCGACGGCGCGTGCCTCCGCGAGGGTGGTGGGCGGGCGGGAGACCGAGAGGGTCAGGGTGTCGAAGCCCAGCACCACGACCCGTATGCCGAAGCGGTCCTCCCAGGAGCGGAGCACGGCGCAGAGCCGGGCCGTGTCGTTCTCGAAGTTGACCGGGCCCGACCAGCCGATGGTCGCCGGTATGTCCGCGCTGCGCCGGGCCGGGACGAGCGCCGCCCGTGAGCCGGGGAACCAGCCGTCCGGGCCGACGCACTCCTCGGCGATCGCGGCCGCCAGGTCGTCGGGGGCGTCCGGCCCCTCGGCGGCGGGGACGGGGGCCAGGCCCGGCCAGTCGCCCTCGGCGGCGTCGATTTCCTCGGGTGCGTTGTCGTTCCAGTACCCGGCGAGGACTTCTTCGGCGTCGTGGTCGCCGGGGTACGACGTGCTGTCCGGTATCAGGTCCCAGTCGGCGGGCCACTGGTCGCGCCGCCCGCCGTCGATCAGTACGGGAAGCAGTCCGACCGTCCGCCCGGCCGTGCGCAGCGCGCGCCACGTCCCGTGGGCCGCGGGTTCGTCGGCGCACCAGAGCAGCGGCTCGTGCCAGGTGCCGTCGATCGTGGTGTCCACCAGTGCGCCGGGCGGGAGTTGGAGTCCCGACGCGGCCAGGGACGGGAGCGGGTTCGGAAGCGTCGCCATGTCGGTGAGCGTACGGGGGCCCACTGACAACCGGCCGCCGGGCCGGGGGCACCCATCGGTCGTCCGGCCGTGGACGGGGGCGGGAACCCGCTGTCCGACGTAGATCGACAGCGATGCAGAATGACCCGTATGTCGATGACGAACACCCCGAAGACGAACATTCCGAAGGCGGCGACGGCCGAGGACGCCGAGCAGATCAGCGGCATTCTGGCGCGCGCCTTCGACGACGACCCGATGATGCGTTGGTTCTTCCCCGACGAGTCCTCCCGCGCGGAGGGCATGGCCCGTTACTTCGCCACGATCTTCACCCGGCAGTACGGCCGGCACGGGGTGTGCGAGCGCACCGACGCGGGCGCCGCCTTCTGGGTGTCGCCGGAGGGGCAGGAGAAGGCCGTTCCCGACGCGGAGACCGTTCAGGAGCTGGAGGAGATCCTCGGCGACCGGGCCCCGCTGTTCCGTGAGGCCGTCGGGCTGGCCGCCGAGCACGGGCCGAAGGAACCCCACTGGTACCTGGCGGTGGTCGGCGCCGACCCGGCCGCCCGGGGCCAGGGCCACGGGTCCGCCCTGCTGCGTTCGGGGCTGGCCAAGGCCGACGCGGCGGGCATGCCCGTCTATCTGGAGTCCTCCAAGGAGTCCAACCTCCCCATCTACGAGCACTTCGGCTTCACCGTGCTCGGGGAGGCCCGACTGCCGGGCGGCGGACCGGTGCTGTGGGCCATGCGGCGCGCGCCCCGGACGGCGGACGGCGCCTGAGACGAGGCGGTACGTACGGGGGTGGCCGTCGGCGGTTCAGCCGTTGAGCGTGGTGCCCGGCCGTGAACGGCCGGGCACCACGGCCCCGGTCACGGCTGGGCGTGGACGACGACGAACGCGGTGCGCGCCGTGGTGCCGTCCGGCAGCGGCGCGTTCGCGGTGACGTCGCCGAGCGCCTCGGCGTCGGTCTCCTGGCCGGGCCGGAGAACCCGGTTGATACGAAGGGTCAGCCGGCGTCCGTCGGATGCCGTCGTGACCAGGACGTCCGTGCCGTTCGGGTCGTCGGTGGCGGTCGTGGACGAGAGCTCCGCCTTGACGCCCGACCCGGCGAACCGGGCGGTGACGGAGGGGTCGGGGGTGTCGCTCATGCTCTGCATCTGCGGCTCGGCCCCGCCGACGAGCAGCGCGAACAGCTGGGCGACGAGGACCGGGTCGCGCGTTCCGTCGTACACCCAGCGGTGGCCCAGCACCCCGTGCTCGGACGTGCCGATGAGCGCCTCGTCGGCGCCCGGGAGCGGTGCGCTGCGGTAGGTGAACGGCACCTGGTACGTGACCGGTTCGGACCCCGAGCTGTCGGTGACCGCCATGAACTCGATCCCGACCTCGCCCTCCGGGTCGTCCAGCCGGAACCCGCCGGTCCTGGCCAGCTCGGGCCGCTGCCCCGGCGTGCCGCGGTACCAGGGCTGTGCGGGCAGCCAGGTGTCGAGGAGCTCCAGCTTGGTGGGCGTCAGGGTGGTGCGGTGGATGACTGCCATGACGGTCGGTGTCCCTCCGGTGGACTCAGACGGTGCGCCGGTCGGCGGCGAATCCGGCGAAGGCCGTCCAGGTGGTGGGGGCGACGGTGAGGGTGGGGCCGTCGGGGTTCTTGGAGTCGCGGATGTGGACGGCGGCGGTGTGCGCGGCGACCTCGACGCAGGCGCCGCCCTCGTCGCCGCTGCGGCTCGACTTCTGCCAGTCGTAGCCGACCTCCAGGCACTGCCCGCCCTCGTCGCCGCTGTAGCTCGACTTGCGCCATTCGTAGGCGACTTCGAGGCAGGCGCCGCCTTCGTCGCTGCTGTAGCTGGACTTGAACCACTCAAGTACGTTGCTCATTGCTCTCCCAGCAGACGGTCCAGCAGGCCCATCGTGGCTTCGGGGGTGAGGGCCTGGGCTCGCAGCATTGCATATTTCTGGGCGAGGATGCTGATCCCGTCGGGGTCGGAGACCAGCAGACTGCCGCGCTGGGACTCGGAATAGGCCACGCGCTGAAAGTCCGGGGTCTCCAGCAGGGTGAAGGGGCCGTTGAGGCCCGCGTGGGTCCGGTGGTTCAGGGGCAGGACCTGGAGGCAGATGCCGGGGAGTTCGGCGCAGGCCCGCAGGTGCTTCAACTGCTCAACATGCCCTTCGTCGTCGGTGAGTTGGAGCCCCAGAACCGGCTCCCAGACGACGAAGCTGATGGTCGGGGGCGAGGGGCGGCGCAGGATCTCCTGGCGCTTCAGGCGGATCCTCGTCTGGATCGCCACCTCTTCCTCGCTGAAAGCCGGGACCCGGTTGCGGAACACCGCCTGTGCGTAGCGCTCCGTCTGGAGCAGGCCCGGCATGACCTGGTTGTCGTACCAGGACAGCGCCAGCGCCTCCAGCTCCAGTTCCAGGTACTCCTCCGCCCATACCGGGATCAGATCGACCTCCGGCAGGTGCTCCACCGCCTCCGCCAACGCGCCCTTGGTGTCCAGGAGTTCGTCCAGCGTGGCGGCCAGGCCGGGCAGCAGCGCCCGTCTGCCCTGCTCGATGGAGGCGATCGTCTCCACCTGGTGTCCTGCCATGGAGGCGAGTTGAGCCTGTGTCAGGCCGGCCGCCCTGCGGAAGACGGCGACCAGTTTTCCCACGAGCTTCATTGCCGACGCGTTCCTGCGCTTCCGCTTTCCGGGTTGCATACCGGGCGAACTTCCACGCGCGCGCCCGCGTCACGCGCGTACGGCCCGTACAAAAAATCTGTACGGGCGGGCATGGGGTACGGCGGTCGGGGCGGTCAGGGCCGACACTCGGTCAGGATCCATTCGACGGCGTCCCGGACCCCCGCGTCGGGGTCCCGGGAGAGGCGGTCGAGGAGTTCCGGGACGCCTCGGGACGGCCATTTCCCGATGGCCCATGCGAGGGCCCTGCGCACCTCCGGGTCCGGATGGTCCGCGAGGTGGGCCAGTCGGTCGGCCGGTCCGCGTCGGCGCAGGCCGAACAAGTGGAGGGTCTGGAGGAGCTGTTCGGGGTCGCCGGGGGTGCCCGCCGCGGCGATCTGCCGGAGGAGAACCGCGCTCGCGGGGGCGGGGCCGTCGAGCGGGTGGGGCCGACGCTGCCGCAGGCGCTGCGACCCGTACTCGCCGCGCACCCGGCAGCCGAAGCAGGTGCAGGGTGCCTTGCCGTTCGAGTCGGGGAAGTACCGCCAGCCGGTGACCTGGCTGACGGGGCGGATGCGGTGCACCTCGCGCTTGGTGACCGCCCGGGGGAGGAACACCTCCCACCCGCGCGGGTCGGGCATGGTGGCGACCCGGCGCACGGCGTCGGCGGCCGTGGTGGTCAGGGGTTCGCGGTGGTAGCGGCCCAGGGTGACGGGTTCGTCGTCCGGCAGTCGGACGTGCACGGCGACGAGCCCGCGCGGGCCGCCGCGCCTGGCCAGTTCGCGCAGCCACTGGTGGGTGAGGGTGTACGAGGGGAGCACGGGGAAGCAGTAGATGCCCCGGGGCAGCGACGGCGCGCGGCCGTGGCTGTCGGCCCGTATGCCGGAACGGCGCACGCGCGCCGCGTTCGCCGAGGGGGTCAGGTGCACGAACATCGCCATGCGGGCGATGCTATGGCCCTTCCCTCCGGTCGTGCAGGCAGGTTTTTCCGGCTTCGCGGTGCCGCGCTCCGGCGTCGGCGTCGGGCGGGGTCAGCCGAGCCAGTGGCCGTCGCGCATGAGGGTGCGTCCCCGGAGTTCGTTCGCCTCGCGCCAGGCCTGGATGCGTCGCGGCCGGATCAGGAAGTACTGGTAGGGCTCGTCGATCGCGCGCGGGTCGAAACCGGTCTTGGTCTCGAACGCGTCGCCCGTGCCCGGGGCGAGGTCGGCGAGGTCCACCGGCTCGGCGGTGCCGTCGACCACGACGACGTCGCGGGTCGGGCCGAGGCCGAGCCGTACCCGGCCGTCCGCCAGAAGGTTGCGGCCGGTGACCGAGGCACGGGGCGTCGAGACGAGGAACGCGGTCCCGGTCCAGAGGAACGAGAGGGGCACGAGGTGGACGCCGCCCGCGGAACCCGACGTCGAGACCCAGAGGTCGATGTCGTTCTCCAGCCGTGCGCGCGTGTCCCGCAGTCTCTCCTCAAGTCCACGCGGGGGTGCGTCCGTCATCGAGTTCCTCCGGATCGTCTCGTGCGGGCGGATCGTGTCGTGCGGGCGGTGGCGGTGCGGTCACATCGTGGGGGCCGGGACCGCGGCCTCCCAGACGAAACCGTCGGGGTCGGTGAAGGACTCGGTGCCGCCGACGAGCGCGACGCGGTGCGATCCGGTGCCGTCGGGGGAGACGCCGACGTCCTTGGCGAGGGCGCGGCGCCGGTACAGCGCCAGCTTGACGGGGCTCTCCCCGGCGGCGAACTCGGTGTACACGCGGCCGAAGCTCTTCGCCACGGTGAGGCCCCGCTCGACGTAGAACCGCTTGCTCGCGGCCACGTCCGCGACTCCCAGCAGGAGCACGATCTCGTCGATCTCCCGGGTGGCGGGGCCGGTGTTCTTCTTCGCCGAGGTCGCGACCTTCCAGATCGTTCCGTCCGGGGCCTGCACGACACCGCCGTAGCCCCAGATCGACTTCGTGACGGGCTTCAGCGCCGTGGCGCCGGCTTCGAGGGCGGTGGCGACGAGGCTGTCGACGGTGGACGGCTGGGAGACCGTGAGCGCCATCGTGAAACCGCGGAAGCCGGTGGTGGGCTCCTGCGAGGCGCGCAGACGTATCTGCGTGTCCAGACCGAAGGCGCTGGAGCAGAAGCGGGAGGCGGCCTCGGTGTCGGCCACGTCGAGGGTCACGGATTCGATGAAGTTCATGGTCATGACGCTATGTGCCCCTCGATGACCGGTGCTTCTTGATTCCTGACCGGTCTCGTCACCTGCTTGGACACGCACGGCGGCATCCCCGCCGCACCGTCCAGGGCGCGGCGCCGGTAGGTGCTGGGCGGCATCCCGACGAGTTCGGTGAAGCGGGTGCTGAAGGTGCCCAGTGACGAGCAGCCGACCTCGAAGCAGACCTCGGTGACGCTGAGGTCACCGCGCCGCAGCAGTGCCGCCGCGCGCTCGATGCGGCGCGTCATCAGGTACGAGTACGGCGACTCGCCGTAGGCGAGCCGGAATTGGCGGCTGAGGTGCCCGGCGGACATGTTCACGCCGCGGGCGAGCGCCTCGACGTTCAGCGGTTGCGCGTACTCCCGGTCGATCCGGTCGCGGACGCGGCGCAGGAGTGCGAGGTCGTTCAGACGCTGCGCCTCGGCGCGGGCGTCTCCCCATGAGGGCCGGCACATGGGAGAACTCCTTTCATCGGGCTCCGCGAGCACCTTCGCGGAGCCGTGGCCGGTCGTGGTCCCGGTGGCCGGTCTCCATGGTTGCACCGGCTGTCGGAGGGGTCAGCGGACTTCCTGGATGCGGACCAGGTTGCCCGCCGGGTCGCGGAAGGCGCAGTCGCGGATGCCGTACGGCTGCTCGGTCGGTTCCTGGACGACCTCGGTGTCACCGGCCTGCACCTTCTCGAAGGTGCCGTCGAGGTCCCGGGTGGCCAGCAGGATCCAGCCGTAGGTGCCCTTGGCCATCATCTCGCTGATGGTGCGGCGCTCGTCCTCGGTGATGCCCGGGTCGGCGGCCGGCGGGGCCAGGAGGATGGACGTGCCGGGCTGGCCGGCGGGGCCGACCGTGATCCAGCGCATCCTGCCCTGGCCGACGTCACTGCGGACCTCGAAGCCGAGGACGTCGCGGTAGAAGGCCAGGGAGGCGTCCGGGTCGAGGTGCGGGAGGAAGCTGGTGTGAATGGTGAGGTCCATGGCGATCATGCTAGGCACGGCCCCGTGACCCGTGCTTCTTGAATCCTGATCGATCGGGTCGCCTGTTCCGATCGACAGGGCTGCCTGTTCTGGTCGATCGGGCCGCCTGTTCGGCCTCCTGCGGGACGGCCCTCAGAGCTTGTCGGCGCAGAGGACGCGGTCGTTCTTCACCGGGTTGGAGTCGAGGAGCGGGTTCTCGGTGAAGATCGCGTCGGCCGTGCCGTCGCACGGGTCGTCGAAGCCGCCTATGACGGCGTCCTCGATGATCTTCTTGACCTTGTGGGTCGCGCCGTCCTTCTTCCCCTTGGTCCGGCACGCCACCTCCCAGACGGAGTCACCCGCCTTGGCCGTGCTGTGCACGCAGTCGCCGACCTCGATCCTCGGGCCGCCGCCCCCGCCCGCGTCGCCGGGGTGCGGGGCCTTCAGGTTCCGCATGCAGGCGTAGCCCTCGCCCGACACCGGTGTGTTCTCCAGGAGCGCGAGGCTGACCGGGACGTTGATCGCGAAGTCGGAGTGATCCGGGCACGAGGTGGCAGAGAAGGGCTCGGAAATGCCGATGAGGGCCCGGGTGTCGACCTTCGCGACGGCCTTGGGGTCCTTGCAGGGGACCTCGCGGTAGACGTCCTTCTTTCCCGGTTCGGGGGCCGCGCACTCGCCCTCGGCGAGGTACTGCTCGCCGTACGACGGGTTCACGCTCGGGGTGGGCGAGGACGTGGGAGCGGCCGACCCCCCGTCCGCGTCCGACGCCCGGTATCCCGTCGCTTTTCCGCAGCCGGTGACCAGGACCAGTGCCGCGGTCGCGGCGACGGCGGCTGCCACCGTGCGTATGCGTGGTGCCGCCGCCGCCCTGCCACAGGTTCTCGTGCGCACGCCGCCTCCTCTTCGGGTTCCGATGCCCGGATTTTACGGTCTACTGGCCGTGAGGGAAGTCGAGTTGGCGGCGCGTTCGGTCCTCGCCTCAGTAGGTGAGGGCGACGGCCATGTCGCTCTGCCAGTAGGTGACGAAACCGTTGTCGCCCCAGTGGGTGCCGGCGGGGAGCTTCAGCCCGGTGGGAGAGCCCGTGGAACCCGAGTTGCTCCTGGGGGTGAAGTACACCGTGAGGTCCGTGCCCTCGTACAGGTCCTTCCCGTCGGACTCGCCGAACAGGCCGATGCCGGCGTAGGCGGACTGGCCCGGCTCCAGGGCGACCACGGCCTGCGGGGTGCTGCTTTGGAGGACCGGGAAGACGGACTGGGCGTCGTCGAAGCGGAGCGCCGGAGCGTTGTACGCGTAGCAGGGGCGGGAGCCGGTGTTGGTCGCGGTGAGCAGCAGGTGGTTGATGGGACGGCTCACCTTGCTGATGGTGACCTTGGTGTTGTCACCGGTGCAGGTGACGGGGGTGCTGCTGTTGCTGCTGTTTCCGCCAGTGTTTCCGGTGTTGCTCTTCTTGCCGTCGTTGGAGCCGGAGGAGCCGGTGGAGTCGGCGGACCCCTTGTCCTTGGAGGCGGAGGAGGCGTCGTGGTTCGGGTCCTCGGCGGTGTCGGCCCCCCCGGCGTCCTTGCCCGTTTCGGGGGAGGCGGTGCTGCTCGCAGGGGCCGCCGCGCCGGACTTGCCGTTGTCCCCCTCGGTGTCACTGCATGCGGTGAGCGAGAGGGCGGCCAGGAGTGCGGTGGCGGCGAGGGCGGAGGTGCGGAAGCGGTTGGCGCGCATGGTGGTGGTACTCCCCGTGGTGTCTGTGGTGAGGCTGTGCATGGTGTCTGTGGTGAGGCTGTGCGTGTGATCAGCGGTGGATCAGGACCAGAACGATCGCGGTGGAAACGATCACCACGCCGATGGCCAGGGCATCGATCGGGTCAATGCGGAAAAGGATTCTCACTGCGCCGTCCCGGTGTGGTCGCTGCGGTGTGATCACAGGTTGCGGGGCGGCGGATTCCGGCCGCAACGCCGAACAGCCCATTGGGGATGCTGGAATGCCTGCGCGTACTGTGACCTGGGCAGATTCCACGTCCCTGGAACGGTGTTCTGGGACGGACCAGAGGGGGGAACGCCGCAGTGGCGACGCCGGAAGCCAAGGAGTTCGCAGCTCTGTTGAAGGAGCTGAAGGACCGCTCGGGGCGCAGCTATGGGGTCCTGGCGGGCAGACTCCACGTCAGCACGTCCACGCTGCACCGGTACTGCAACGGTGATGCCGTGCCCAACGAGTACGCCCCGGTGGAACGGCTGGCGCGGCTGTGCGGGGCGGCGCCGGACGAGCTGGTGGAGCTGCACCGGCGGTGGATCCTGGCGGACGCGGCGCGACGCCGCCCGGCGGCCACGGAGCCGGGCGCGCAGCCGGTGCCCGCACCCGGGCCGGCTGCCGAGGCGGCGCCGGAACCGGCATCTGTGCCCGATCCCGATCCCGAGTCTGTCCCCGATCCCGATCCCGATCCGGCGGTCGTCGGTGCGGAACCCGTACCGCCGCGCCGGAAGGGGTTCCTGGCCTCCCGGCGGTCGAGGGTGCTGCTCGCCGCTGCCGCCGTCGTCGCGCTGACCGTGCCCACCTCGATCGTGGTGAGCAAACTGACCGCCGACCGCTCCGACGAGTTCAGCAACGCCCCCTCCGTGCAGGCCAAGGACGCGGACGAGCCCGAGCTGACCGACGGCGGGACCGCCTCCGCCTCACCGGACCGGCCGAAGAAATCGGCCAGCGCCTCCCCCTCGGGCCGGGCGGGCGCGTCCTCCCCGGCGGCGCCCGGCGCCCCGACCGCCTCGCCGGGGCGCGGCGGGGGCGGGGAGGCGAGCGGTGGCGTGCCGTTGACCGCCACCATCAGCTCGTACAACTGGAACGACCCCTGCGACCAGTTCTACGTGCTGGACCAGGCGCCCGACGACGTTCCCCCGCCGCCCCCCTCGCAGGAACGCCGCAACTGGGCACGGGCGCTGGGCGGGGTGGACGGCGGGAGCATGAAGCTGGAGATCACCGTGCAGGGGAAGTCCGGACAGGCCGTCGTGCTGACCGGGATGCATGTGCGGACGCTGTCCCGGAAGGCGCCGCTGCCGTGGTCGGCGTACTCGATGGGGGAGGGCTGCGGGAGCGGGGTCACGCCGCAGACGTTCGACATCGACCTCGACGACAACCGGCCGACGCTCACCCCGGTGGCGGGACAGAAGAACGACGAGCGGGTGCCGCCGAAGGACTTCCCGTTCCAGGTGTCCTCCACCGATGTGGAGGTGTTCGACCTGGACGCGCACGTCGAGGGGCACGACGTCAGCTGGTACCTGGAGCTGGAGTGGAGCAGCGGGGGCCGCAAGGGGACACTGCGCATCGACGACAACGGGAAGCCGTTCCGCACCAGCAGCACCAAGACCCGGCCGATGTACATCTACTGGTACGACTCGGCCCAGTGGAAGCCCCCCGTGATCCCCATCGAGTAGTACGGGAAGCGGGGGCGGTACCGGAAACGGGACGGCCCGGTGCGGCGACCGCGTGACTGCGGTCGCCGCACCGGGCCGTTCGCGTACGGGCGGGACGATCCGGGCCGTTCGCGTACGGACGGCCGGTGGGGATCAGAGGCGCTCGGGGGTCCGGATCCCGAGCAGCGCCATGCCCTGGTGCAGGGTGCGGGCGGTGAGGTCCGAGAGGAAGAGGCGGTTCTCGGCCACATCACCCGGGACATCGGCCTTCAGGACCGGGCACTGGTCGTAGAAGGTCGTGAACAGCGACGACAGCTGGTAGAGGTACGCGGCCAGCTTGTGCGGCTCGTACGCGGTGGCCACCTCGGACACGACCTCGCCGAACTCGTCCAGGTGCAGGCCCAGCGCGCGCTCGGCCGGGGCCAGCTCCAGCTCCGGGTGGGGCCGGGGGCTCAGCTCGCCCGCCTTGCGCTTGATCGAACGGGACCGGGCGTGCGCGTACTGGATGTACACGCTGGTGTCGCCGGTCAGCGACACCATCTGGTCCAGGTCGAACTTGTAGTCGCGGGCGGCCGACGTCGACAGGTCCGCGTACTTCACCGCGCCGATGCCGACCTGCGTGGCGCGCTCGGTGATCTCGTCCTCGGTGAGGTCCTTGGCCTTCTCGCGCACGACGGCGGAGGCCCGGTCGATCGCCTCGTCGAGCAGGTCCTGCAGCCGGACGGTCTCGCCCTCACGGGTCTTGAACGGCTTGCCGTCCTTGCCGAGCACGGTGCCGAAGGCGAGCTGCACGGCCTTGACGTCCTCGTTCAGCCAGCCGGCCCGGCGGGCGGTCTCGAAGACCATCTTGAAGTGCAGGGACTGCCGCGCGTCCACGACGTACACCAGGCTGTTCGCCTTGAGGTTCTGCACCCGGTCGCGGATCGCGGAGAGGTCCGTGGCCGCGTAGCCGTAGCCGCCGTTCGACTTCTTGACGATCAGTGGCACCGGGTTGCCGTCCGGGCCCTTCACGTCGTCGAAGAACACGCACAGCGCACCCTCGGAGCGGACGGCGACGCCCGACTCCTCCAGGATGCGGCAGGTCTCCTCCAGCATGTCGTTGTAGCCGGACTCGCCGACGATGTCGGCGTCGCGGATGTCCATGTCGAGCTTGTTGAAGACCGAGTAGAAGTAGATCTTCGACTCGTCGACGAAGCGCTGCCACAGGGCCAGCGTCTCCTCGTCACCGGCCTGGAGGGCCACGACCCGGTCCCGGGAGCGGGCCTTGAACTCCTCGTCGGAGTCGAAGAGCGCCCGGGACGCCTTGTAGAGCCGGTTCAGCGAGGACATGGCGGCCTCGCCGTCCTCCGCGCCGCCCTCGTGGGACAGCTCGCCCGGGTGCTCGATCAGGTACTGGATGAGCATGCCGAACTGGGTGCCCCAGTCACCGATGTGGTGCCGCCGGACCACGGTCTCGCCCGTGAACTCCAGGATCTGCACCATCGCGTCGCCGATCACGGCGGAGCGGAGGTGACCGACGTGCATCTCCTTGGCCACGTTCGGCTGCGCGTAGTCGATGACCGTCGTGCCCGCGAGGTCCTTGTACGGGACGCCGAGCCGGTCCTCGTCGTCCGCGGCGCGTGCGGCGAGGGTCTCGGTGATCGCCCGGTCGGTGAGCGTGATGTTGAGGAAGCCGGGGCCGGAGACCTCGATCTCCTTGATCGGCCCGCCCTCGGGGATCGCGGCCGTGACCTGCGACGCCAGCTCGCGGGGGTTGCCCTTGAGCTTCTTGGCGAGGGCCAGGATGCCGTTGGCCTGGAAGTCGGCCCGGTCGCTTCGTCGCAGCAGCGGGTCCGCGGTGCCGGCGTCCGGCAGGGCTGCCGTCAGGGCGTCCGCGAGCTGCTGCTGGAGCGTGGAAGCGAGGGAATTGACCGAGGCCATGAGCTGGCTGCCGTTTCCGTAGGAGTACAAGGGATCACAACCAGTATTCCATGGGTGGTAAAGCCATTTTCGCGCTCCGGGCGGGACCTGGGAGAATGGGCGGAGCCCCTACAAGAGAGAAGGACGTGCAGACCGTGGCTCAGAGTCAGAGCAGCACCGAGGCCGACTGGGTCTCCCGCTTCGCGGACGATGTCATCGCCGAATCGGAGCGTCGTGCGCCTGGCAAACCGGTCGTCGTCGCGTCCGGCCTCTCCCCGTCGGGCCCGATCCACCTGGGCAACCTCCGCGAGGTCATGACCCCGCACCTGGTCGCCGACGAGATCCGCCGCCGGGGGTACACCGTCCGGCACCTGATCTCCTGGGACGACTACGACCGGTACCGCAAGGTGCCGAACGGCGTCCCCGGGGTCGACGAGTCCTGGGCCGAGCACATCGGCAAGCCGCTGACCTCGGTGCCCGCCCCCGCCGGGTCCTCGTACCCGAACTGGGCCGAGCACTTCAAGGCCGCCATGACGGCCTCGCTGGCCGAGCTGGGCGTCGAGTACGACGGCATCAGCCAGACCGAGCAGTACACGGCGGGCACCTACCGCGAGCAGATCCTGCACGCGATGAAGCACCGCGCCGACATCGACGCCGTCCTCGACCGGTACCGGACGAAGAAGGACCCGGCCGCGGCGGGCGCCAAGGGCGGCAAGAAGCCGCAGCAGAAGAAGGTCGACGAGGCCGAGCTGGAGGCCGAGGCGGGCTCCGGCGCGGCGAGCGAGGACGACGGCAGCGGCGGCTCGGCCGGCTACTTCCCGTACAAGCCCTACTGCGGCAACTGCGAGAAGGACCTCACGACCGTCACGTCGTACGACGACGACAGCACCGAGCTGAACTACACCTGCACGGCCTGCGGCTTCGCCGAGACCGTCCGGCTGAGCGAGTTCAACCGCGGCAAGCTGGTCTGGAAGGTCGACTGGCCGATGCGCTGGGCCTACGAGGGCGTGGTCTTCGAGCCGAGCGGGGTGGACCACTCCTCGCCGGGCTCCTCCTTCGTCGTCGGCGGCCAGATCGTCCGCGAGGTCTTCGACGGCGTACAGCCGATCGGCCCGATGTACGCCTTCGTCGGCATCTCCGGCATGGCGAAGATGTCCTCCAGCAAGGGCGGCGTGCCGACCCCGGCCGACGCGCTGAAGATCATGGAGGCGCCGCTGCTGCGCTGGCTGTACGCCCGCCGCAAGCCCAACCAGTCCTTCAAGATCGCCTTCGACCAGGAGATCCAGCGGCTCTACGACGAGTGGGACTCGCTGGCGCGCAAGGTCGCCGACGGCTCGGTGCTGCCGGCCGACGCCGCCGCCTACGCGCGCGCCATCGGCACGGCGGCCGGCGAGCTGCCGCACACGCCGCGCCCGCTGCCGTACCGGACGCTCGCCTCGGTCGTCGACATCACGGCCGGGCACGACGAGCAGACGCTGCGCATCCTGAGCGAGCTGGACCCGGAGAACCCGCTGACCTCGCTGGACGAGGCCCGGCCGCGGCTGGACCGCGCCGAGAACTGGATCACCAGCCAGGTCCCGGCCGAGGCCCGCACGATCGTGCGCGACGAGCCGGACAAGGAGCTGCTCGGCTCGCTGGACGAGCAGGGCCGCGAGTCGCTGCGGCTGCTCCTGGAGGGGTTGGACTCGCACTGGTCGCTGGACGGGCTCACCACGCTCGTCTACGGCGTGCCGAAGATCCTGGCGGGCCTGGAGCCGGACGCCAAGCCGACGCCCGAGCTGAAGGTCGCGCAGCGGTCGTTCTTCGCGCTGCTGTACCGGCTGCTGGTCGGCCGGGACACGGGTCCGCGGCTGCCCACGCTGCTGCTGGCCGTCGGCGCGGACCGGGTACGGAGGCTGCTGGGCGCGTGACGCCCGCGCCGGTCCCGTGCTCGGGGCCGGGGCCGTACGTACGAGGGGCCGCCGCCCGGTGATCCGGGTGGCGGCCCCTCGCCGTGTCGTGCTGGTGCCGGTGCTGCGTCGTGCGGTGCTCAGCGGCCGGGCGCCGGTGCCGGGCGGCGGCTCACGCGATGTGGTCCGCTTCGAGCTCGGCGTGGTAGCGGTTCTTGAACTCCGGCATCATGCGGCGCAGCAGTGCCGCGCTGCGCGGGTGCCGGACGTTGTGGACGTCCGTGACGTGTATGTCCAGGGCGTCGACGCTCGGGAAGTCGTTGTTCTGGTTCACGAACGCGGCGAACTCCTTGTACGCGATCTCGGCGAACTCGGCGTCCTCCTGCGCCCATTCGGCCGCGTCCTGCTCGGGCGCCCGGGGCCGCTCGGCGCGCTGCTCCTGGAACTGCTCCTGGACCGGCTCCTGGAACTGTTCCTCGAAGTGCTCTTCGAAGTGCTCCTCGAACTGTTCCTGGACCGGCTCCTGCGCCGGGTGGCTCTGTGCCGGGCGGTGGTCCTGCGCCGGATGGGCCTGCTCGTCGGGCCGGTGTTCCGCGGTGCGGGGGCCGGCGCCGATGGTGCCCACGTTGCCCAGGGGACGGGTGCGGCCGCCGGGGCCGGACGGGACCATGACCGGGCCGGGCTCCGGACCCTCGACGTAGTCGGGGTCGTACGTGCCCTCGTACGTCTCGTTCGACACCCGGGACGCCGTGAACCAGGGGTTCCCCTGCGCACCGGGGTTCTCCTGCTGCGGGTGTTGCTGCAGTTGTTGCTGCTGATACTGCTGCTGCGGGTGCTGTTGTGGATGGTCGGGGGCGTACGGCTGCTCGTACTGCTGCGTGTGCTGCTGTTGCTGCGCGTACGGCTGCTCGTGCTGTTGCTGTTGCTCGTGCTGTTCGTGCTGCCGGTCGGGGGCGGAGGGCAGTTCGGGCTGGGTCTCGCCCGCCGCGACCTGGGCCGGTGCCGGGGGCAGCAGGGCCGGTTCGATGCCCGCGGCGGCGAGGCCGGCCGGGGCGGTGTCGGCCAGCGGGACCCCGTACTTCGCCAGGCGCAGCGG